>CATYEP010000004.1 GCA_958405585.1 uncultured Eubacteriales bacterium | reverse complement strand
GCAACAGGCGGATTAGAGAGTAAAAGTCCTGTTGTTTTGATCGGGATCCGTGCAAAATCGTTGGAAGCATTTCCGTGCTCATTGTGTTTTGACGGCCGCGGCGGAAGAATGAATGTCTGTCGCAGAAAAATGTTTCGTAATTTTCGGATCGTCGACAGGGAGAGAAGGGTCGCGGGAAGAAGGAAGCAGAAAAATAATGGAAAGTTTTGTCGGATATAGTCGGGGCGCGCCGGGAAAAAACCCCGCCCCCAGCCATTTTATTTAAAAAAAAAAAAAGTAAAAAAAAAAAAGAAAAGGGAGGCAAAATAAGAAAAAAATAATAAAATTATTTTATTTTTTTTGTTTATTTCGGGGGCGGGGTCTTAAAAAGGCCCCCGCCGCTTGACTTTTTATGAAAAAAACAGTATGATAAAACAAGATAGAAAAGGGTATGCATATGAAGAATTATTTAAGTAAAAAGGCGCAGGAAACAACGCCTTACACAGCTGGCGAACAGCCTTCCGACAAAAAGTATGTCAAGCTCAACACCAATGAAAATCCGTATCCGCCCAGCCCGAAGGCGTTGCAGGCGTACCGGGAATATGATTTCGGATCGCTGAAATTGTATCCTCCTCTGTGCATGGACGGATTGCGCGCCGCCGTTGCCGAAGCGGAAGGGGTAGGGACGGAAAACGTATTCTGCGGGAACGGAAGCGATGAGATCCTTGCGTTTTGTTTTCCTGCATTTTTTGATTCGGACGGGCAAGGTGCGGCGTTTGCGGACATAACCTATAGTTTTTATCCTGTTTTTTGTGATTTTTTCAATATTACCAAGCGTATTGTGCCTCTGGAGGAAGATTTCACGCTGGATCTTTCCAAACTTACGAAGATACAGGCGCAGGGCGTGATCGTTGCAAACCCCAACGCGCCGACGGGGATCGGGATCGGCTTGTCCGATATGGAAAAGTTCATTGCGGAAAACGACCGCATTGTCATTGTGGACGAAGCGTATATGCCTTTTTTCAACGAAAGTGCGGTACCTCTGACGAAAAAATATAAGAATCTGCTGGTTGTCAAGACCTTTTCCAAAGGGTATTCGCTGGCGGGGCTTCGCTGCGGATATGCGATCGGGGATGTGTCGCTGATTTTGGGACTGGAGCGCTGCCGCGACAGTTTTAATTCCTACCCTGTGGACAGGATCTGCCAGGCGGTGTGCGCGGCGGCGATTGCGGACAAGGACTATTATTTACAAAAAAACGCTCTCGTCATATCTGAGCGTGAACGTCTGGAAAGGGAGCTTTCAGCACGCGGGTTCATGGTTCTTCCGTCAAAGGCGAATTTTGTATTTGCAAAGCATGCCGACAAAGGCGGAAAAGAAATTTATGCGGCTCTGCGTGAACGCGGCGTGTTGGTGCGCTATTTTGATAAACCGCGCATTTCGGATTTTTGCAGGATCACGGTAGGTTCCGCGGCCGAAAACGACGCGCTTCTCACCGCACTGGATGATTTTTTGAAATAACCGCTTAATACTGCAGGCGATATTTTTGGAAATAACTGTATAATGTTGCGGGCAGTATTTTTTTTGAATAACCGTTTCATGTTGCGGGCAATATTTTGAAAATAACCGATGAGGTTTTGTAAGATAACCCGAACGTTGCAAAAATGCAGGTGCATTATTTTAAATCTTTTTGTTTGCGGCAGAAAGAGATTGTGGTTTGGGATTTGCGGAAAAAGCGTCGGTCGATGTCCGTATGGGCGGCGGCAGGCTCTTCTTGAAATACGAAAGAAAAGAATCAAACGGGAAGAGATTTCGGAGTATTCGGATGAGCGGATCGCTTTTGGAAGAAGTAAAAAAAGAGTTGGCATCGCGGGGAGCGGAAACGAAAATTTTGAGTGCCGATAGGGAGCTTGCGTCGATGTTTCGATCGTATATCCCGACAGGCAGCCGCGCGGTTTTTCTGTATTCGCAAGAGGGGAAACGTTCGGTAACGGAGTATCTTCTGCGCAGTCTGGAAAGTTTTTTGCCGATCTGCGTTTCGGTGCAGGGCGGAGACTGGGCGAGTATTTTTTCATTGCCCGACGATATCCGTGCTGCGGTCGGATACGGAAGCGAAGCAATTTTTGCCGCCCGTTTTTTTGCGACCGTGCGTGGCTGCATGAGCGTTGCCGTGCCGTCTTCCCCGTCGGCGGAAGGATGTTTTGAAAAGCAGGCTCCCGACCCGTTTGCGGGGTATCCGCTGGAATATCCCGATTTTGTGATTGCGGACGGGAATTGTATGCGTCATCAGTTCGGGCAGACGCTTGCCGAAACTTCACTTGCCGCACTGTGTGCGGAAGAATTGCGCACGGACGCTCTGTTTTCGGGCAATCGCTATGATATTTCCGCCCTGGAAAGGGTGGCAGATGCGGTACGGGAAGTCGGTACGGAGAACGATCCGTCTTTGGAAAAACTTTTTTTTGCTTCCGCGCTGTACAAATTGATCCGTGACGGATTTCCTGATTTTGCTTGTTGCGGGATGGTTTCGTTTTTAAACAGACGTATGCCGCAAAATAAATCAAAAAGTGCTTATGCGGTATTGCGGTACTGCGTACAAAGATATGTGTCTTTTTGCAAAGGCGCAAGACCGCGGCCCTTTTATGTTCCCGATTATGCGAAACGGATGCGCCGTGCGGCGGAAGAGACGGAAATTCCGCCTGACGTGGTTTTTAAGAATGTTACAGTGCCGCAAGCAGAAGAAAGTTTTGCAAGGGTGCGGATTTTTTTGGAAAGCCGACAGAAAATGTGCGTGTCGGCGGCGTTGCTTTCGGACTTTGTGCAAAAAGTAGCGCGCGGGTATTACATAGCGGAGCAATCCGTACTGCCGCAATTTCCGTTGTCGGAGGCGTACGATCTTTCGGCGGAACTGACGCCTCTTCTTTCGGTTCCCGTGCTGGAACGTGAGTTCGGGCTTTTGTGTCGGGAAGAAAAAAGGTGCGCGTCGGGTGTTTAGAAAATACGCATCGGGTTCTTTCAGCGAGCCGCTCCAATATTGTTGCGGCGGAAAGGGTTGCGAAGGGAAAATAGAATGCCATATATACAAATGAATTGCAAAAATTGCGGGGCGCCTTTGGAACGGCAGGGCGATATTTTTGTCTGCGGTCATTGCGGATCGCGTGTTTTACGGATCCTGGATGCGAAGATCGAGGCGGGGCAGGATATCTTGAGCCGCGAGGAATTTGAGAAAGCGTTGCAAGAGCAGAAAAATACAGCGGGAGCGGATTTAGAGGACGGTTTGCGTAGTTTTGATGCGGGAACGGGACTTTTGAATGCGCAGTTGAAGCAGGCTTCGGTTTTATTGCACGACGGCAAGCCGTATGCGGTTGAGGAAGCATTGGAAGGCGTTCCGGATACGATATTTGCGGCGGAACGTCTGCGGTTGCTGGCGCAGACAGGGGCGAAAGACGAACAGAGTCTTTCGATGTGGGCGGGCGATCTTCGTGCTTCGGAACATTATGAGCGTGTGATGGCACTTGCCGATTTTGAGCAAAAGCGCGTTTACGAACGCATTGCGGCGGCGTGCGAAGAGAATAAAAAGATCGTGGACGAGATCGCACAGGGCAACAAACTTCTGAAGTCGCAGGCATACGAGGATGCCGAACGGTATGCGGCGGTGATGTGTGGATTTTATCCGGCAAAATCGCGGGCGTGGGAACTTTTGATCGCGGCGCGTTGCGCGAAAGACGAAAATTATGATCCTGCGCGCGATCTCGAATTTTTTATGCGTTGCCCGGATTTTGAGATGACTTACGGGCGGCCTTTGGACGGCGTTTTGCCGCAGAATGTCAGCCCGATCATACGCGATCGGGTACGGGAAACAGAAAGGAAAAAACAGAAATCGGCGGCTTTTTGGAAAAAAGCGGCGGCTTCCGCGATCACCCTTGCGGGGCTTGCCGTCCTGGCGCTCGTGTGGGCATTCCTGGAAAAACTGTTTTCCTGATCAAGTAAGGCAGATCGTTTTTTGAAAATGAAACGGTGCTTTAAAATAAATGCAAGGATAAAAATAAAAAAGTGTGGCGCGCAAATACAAATTTGCGCGCCACATTGGCAAATGCCCCAACATAAACGCCCTCCGGCTGAAACGGAGGGCGTTTATGTTGGGTGGAAAAGTTAAACCTCAAGCCGCGTCTTGCAAACGGATTTGCCTGCCGCGGGAAGTATCAGTTTTCACTGCGTTCTTCAAGGGGGACGTACTTACACCGTTTGGCGACGGCCTGGTAGCCGGGGCGGATGATCTTTCCGCCGTTCGTGATCTCTTCCATGCGGTGGGCAGACCAGCCCGCGATACGCGAAACCGCAAAGAAGGGTGTATAGAGTTCGCGGGGGAGATTGAGCATGTCGTAGACGAAACCTGAATAGAAGTCGACGTTTGCGGCGACACCCTTATAAATTTTTCTTTTTTCGGCGATGAGTTCGGCGGCGGCCTGTGCGACATAGTTGCGCATTTCGTACTCTTTTTCCATATGTTTTTCGGCGGCGAGTTTTTCCGCGAAGGAGCGGAGAATATCGGCGCGCGGGTCGGAAAGCGAATACACGGCGTGCCCCATGCCGTAAACGAGTCCTGTATGATCGTAAGCGTCTTTATCGAGAATGCGTGCGACGTAATCTTTGAGTTTGCCGCGGTCGAAGTCGGGCACGTTTTCTTTGATGTTGTCGAACATTTCGCAGACTTTGATGTTGGCTCCGCCGTGTTTGGGGCCTTTTAAAGAGCCGAGGGATGCCGCGACCGACGAATAGGTATCCGTTCCGGAGGATGTAACGACGTGCGTGGTGAACGTGGAATTGTTGCCGCCGCCGTGTTCGGCGTGGAGTACGAGACACAGATCGAGTACTTCCGCTTCCAGCTCGGTATATTTGCAGTCCTCGCGGAGCATATAGAGAATATTTTCGGCGGTAGAAAGTTCTTTGCGCGGTTTATGAATGAACAGCGATGCGTCCGAATGGTAGTACTGGTATGCTTTCTGGCTGTATACGGTGAGCAGCGGGAATTGAGCGATCAGCTGCAGCGACTGACGCAGAACATTTTTCTTGGAGATATCGTCCGCTTTCGGGTCATACGAGTAAAGGGAAAGCACGCATCTTGCAAGCATGTTCATCATATCTTTGGAAGGCGCTTTCATGATGATATCGCGGACGAAGGAGGGAGGCAGGGTGCGGAAATCGCCTAAGATCTCGCAGAATCGTTTCAACTGCGATTCAGAGGGCAGCTGCCCGAACAAAAGAAGGTAAGACGCTTCTTCAAAATCAAAGCGTCTGCCTGTCGCGCCTTTGACGAGGTCGCGCACGTTTATGCCGCGGTAATACAGTTCTCCGTCGGCGGGGATTTTGTTTCCGTCGGCGTCCTTTCCGAATGCGACGATTTCAGAGATTTCTGTCAGCCCGCAGACGACGCCGTTTCCGTTGATGTCGCGCAGGCCGCGTTTAACGTCGTATTTTTCGTAAAGTTTTGGATTGATAATGTCGCTTTTGCTCGCCATTTTGGTGAGCTCCATGATGTCTTGTGAATACTTGGAATATTTATTTAATACGTGTTCGCGAATTTCGGAATACTCCATGACAACCTCCTTGCGGCAATATTTTTAAGATTATTCACATTTGTGTAATTTTATTCATTATAACACACTTGGGGAAAAAAGTCAAGTCAGGTAATTTTTAAAGGATTTTCAAGCGTGTTCTGAGGATAAGGCAAATTGTTTTATCAAAAAATATTTCCGTTTGCGGCGGTTTTTATGCGGAAATATACAGTTGCAAAGCAAAACGCCGAAAAAAATTAAAAAGGGAACGTTAATATATTAAAAAATTTATTGAAAATTGTTTGTAATTGTGATAAAATAAAAGTGTTGAACAATATAAAACGGGCAAGTCTATGCTTTGCCCGATTACATCGGAGGTAGGTTTCATTGGCTAAGAAAATCGACGTGCCGTTTAACGGAACGAAAGAGCAGGAAGAGAAGCTGCGCGCGGAGCTTGCTCAGCTGAAAAAGCGCGGCGATAACGGTTTGATGATCGCGGCGTTGCAGAAAGCGCAGGATATTTACGGATATCTGCCTGAAGCGGTGCAGCAGATCATAGCGGACGAACTGGGGGTATCCTTGGCGGAAGTATACGGAGTTGCGACGTTTTATGCGCAGTTTTCGCTGTATCCGAAGGGGCAGTACAAGATCGGGGTATGCCTCGGGACGGCATGCTATGTCAAAGGTTCGGGGGATGTTTATAAGAAGATCTGCGACACGCTGAAGATCGAAGGCGGGCAGTGTACGGACGATCTCAAGTTTTCGCTGGACGCAACGCGCTGCATCGGGTGCTGCGGATTGGCGCCGGTCATGACGGTGAACGATGACGTATACGGAAAAGTGAGCGCGGAAGAAGTCGAAGGGATCCTGGCAAAATACAGGGACTAAGATGCGTGAGTTGGCGCTGAACGTTCTGGATATAACGGAAAATTCGCTGTCGGCGGGGGCGAAGAACATTGCGATCGCGCTGTGTGCGGATTTTGAGAGGGATGAAATGGAGATCCGTATCCGTGATGACGGTTGCGGAATGGATCCGGAAATGCTTGCACGTGTGACCGATCCGTTTACGACGACGCGTACGACGCGCAAAGTCGGCATGGGATTGCCGCTGTTCAAGTTTTCGGCGGAAAGCGCGGGCGGAGATTTTTCCGTGAGATCGGAGAAGGGGAAAGGAACCGAGGTATGCGCACGGTATAAGATCAGCCACATCGATCGTATGCCGTTGGGGGATTTCGGCGGAGTGATTTTGCAGCTGATCACCATGAACCCGGGCGTTGATTTTCTCGTGAGCGTGGAAAGCGACGGGAAAAAGGCCGTACTGGATACGAAAGAATTTCGTACGGTACTGGAGGGGATCCCTCTGGACGCGCCGCAGGTGCGCACCTTTTTGCGGGATTACATTCAAGAAAATTTAGTTACCATATATGGAGGTAGGTTATGAAGAGTTTGGAAGAACTGCGGGCGTTGCGGGAAAAGATGAAATCGCAGACAGACAATCGCAGTGTAGCCGGATCGGATGAAACGGTTATAAAAGTGGGGATGGCGACTTGCGGGATCGCGGCGGGCGCGCGGCCGGTTTTAGACGCGCTTTTGGAAGAAGCGGATAAAAGACATCTGCACAATGTGAGCATATCGCAGACGGGATGTATCGGGATGTGCCGTCTGGAGCCGATCGTTGAAATATTCAGAGACGGTCAGAAATTTACATACGTGCATATGACGGCAGACAAAGCGCGCAAGGTCATGAATGACCATGTCGTGAACGGGAATCCGTGCAAGGAATACCTGATCAGCGAGAATTAAGGGCGGAGGAGATAAGACCAAATGTTCAGATCACACATACTCGTTTGCGGCGGTACGGGCTGTACTTCCGGCAATTCCATGAAAGTATACGATGCGCTCGTTGACCGCGTGCAGAAAGCGGGGCTGGAAAACGAAGTGCATGTCACAAAAACGGGCTGTTTCGGGCTTTGCGCGTACGGGCCGATCATGATCGTCTATCCGGAAGGTGCGTTCTATTCGCAGGTAAAAGTGGAAGACGTCGATGAAATTTTCAACGAACATATTGTAAAAGGGCGTATCGTGACGCGGCTTCTCTACAAAGAAACGGTCGGGGAAGACGGCAGTATCAAAGCGCTTAACGACACAAATTTCTATAAAAAACAGCATCGTGTTGCGCTCAGAAACTGCGGCGTGATCAACCCGGAAAAGATCGAAGAATACATTGCGTACGACGGGTACGAAGCGCTCGGTAAAGTGCTCACGGAAATGACGCCGCAGGATGTCATCGACGTGATCTCCAAATCGGGACTGCGCGGCCGCGGCGGTGCAGGATTCCCGACGGGCAGGAAATGGCAGTTTGCGAAGAATTCGGTCGGAAATAAGAAATACGTCTGCTGTAACGCCGACGAAGGCGATCCGGGCGCATTCATGGACCGTTCCATTCTGGAAGGTGATCCGCATGCGGTCATCGAAGCAATGGCGATTGCAGCATATGCGATCGGCGCAGACCAGGGTTTCATTTATGTCCGTGCGGAATACCCGATCGCGGTACAGCGCCTGACGATCGCGATCAAACAGGCGCGTGAATACGGGCTTTTGGGCAAAAATATTTTTGGAACGAAATTCTGTTTCGACCTTGATATCCGTCTCGGCGCGGGCGCGTTTGTCTGCGGCGAAGAGACGGCGCTGATGACGTCCATCGAAGGGCATCGCGGCGAACCGCGTCCCCGTCCTCCGTTCCCTGCGGTCAAGGGATTGTTCGGCAAGCCGACCATTCTCAATAACGTGGAAACGTATGCGAACGTTCCGCAGATCATTTTGAAGGGTGCGGACTGGTTTGCATCGATGGGTACGGAAAAGAGCCGCGGCACGAAAGTATTTGCGCTCGGCGGAAAGATCCACAACACGGGGCTGGTCGAGATCCCGATGGGTACGACCATGCGCGAGATCATTTACGATATCGGCGGCGGCTGTCCGAACGGAAAGAAATTCAAAGCGGCGCAGACGGGCGGGCCTTCCGGCGGCTGTATTCCCGCACATCTGATCGATACGCCCATCGATTACGACAACCTGATCAAGATCGGTTCGATGATGGGATCGGGCGGTCTGATCGTCATGGACGAAGACAACTGTATGGTCGACATCGCGAAGTTCTTCCTCGAATTTACGGTTGATGAGAGCTGCGGCAAATGTACGGCATGCCGTATCGGTACGAAACGGCTGTACGAAATGCTCTGCAAAGTGACGGACGGTACCGCCACGATGGAAGATCTCGACAAGATGGAAGAGCTTTGCTACTATATCAAAGAGAATTCTCTGTGCGGATTGGGGCAGACGGCTCCGAACCCCGTGCTTTCCACGTTGCATTATTTCCGTGACGAGTACGAAGCGCATGTACGCGATAAGCGCTGCCCGGCGGGTGTCTGCAAGAAACTGCTGCGCTATCAGATCGTAGCGGACAAGTGCAAAGGCTGTACGCTCTGTGCGCGCAACTGTCCGGCGGGAGCGATCACGGGTACGGTCAAAGAACCGCACGTCATCGATCCGAACAAGTGCATCAAGTGCGGTGTGTGTATGGAAAAATGCCGTTTCGGCGCGATCATCAAGGCATAACGGCGGAGGATTACAGAGATTATGGTACATTTGAAAATAAACAATATTCCCGTAGAAGTCAAAGAGGGGACGACGATACTGGAAGCGGCGAAGATCGCCGGCATCAACATTCCGACCCTGTGCTATCTGAAAGAGATCAACGAGATCGGCGCCTGCCGTATCTGCGTTGTGGAAGTAAAGGGCGCGCGCTCGCTTGTGGCGGCCTGTGTGTATCCCGTCAACGAAGGGATGGAAGTATTCACGAACACCGAAAAGGTGCGCAAATCCCGTAAGACCACGCTGGAACTGCTCTTGTCCGATCATAAGAAAGAATGCCTTTCCTGCGTGCGTTCCACCAACTGCGAACTGCAGAAACTTTCCAACGAATACGGCTGCGACGAAAACCGCTTTAAAGGCGCGCGCACCGAGTGTGAACAGGATACGTCGACGAGTTATCTCGTTCGCGACAATGAAAAGTGCATCCTCTGCCGCCGTTGCGTGGCGGTTTGCAAGAAGGTGCAGGAAGTGGCGGTCATTTCGCCTGCGCGCCGCGGTTTCAATACGCACATTGCATGTGCGTTCGAAGCAGATCTGAACGATGCTCCCTGCGTGGCATGCGGACAGTGCGTGGCGGTTTGCCCGACGGGTGCACTGCATGAACGCGAAGAGATCGACAACGTCCGCGATGCGATCAACAATCCCGAAAAGGTAGTCATCGTTGCGGCGGCACCTGCCGTGCGTGCGGCGATCGGTGAAGAATTCGGGTATCCTATCGGCACGAATACGGAAGGTAAGATGTTCACGGCAATGCGTATGCTCGGGTTCGACAAAGTGTTCGACGTCAACTTCGGCGCAGATCTCACCATTATGGAAGAATCGACCGAACTTCTCGACCGCGTGACAAATAAGGGTGTTCTGCCTATGTTCACGAGCTGTTCGCCCGGTTGGATCCGTTACGTAGAGTATTATTATCCGGAACTCATTCCCAATCTTTCCTCCTGTAAATCGCCTATGCAGATGACGGGTGCTACAGTCAAGACGTACTGGGCGCAGAAAGAAGGGATCGATCCGAAGAATATTTATTTTGTCGGAGTCATGCCCTGCACGGCGAAAAAATTTGAAAAAACGCGCGCGGACCAAAATGCGAGCGGATATCCTGATGTTGATGCAGTGCTCACCACGCGCGAACTTGCTAAAATGATCAAGACATCGGGTATCATTTACAACGAATTGCCTGATAGTACTTTTGATAATCCTTTGGGCGAATTTACGGGTGCCGGCGTTATTTTCGGCGCGACGGGCGGCGTTATGGAAGCGGCTCTTCGTACGGCGGCGGAAAAATTGACAGGCAAACCTTTGGATAACGTCGAATTCAAAGCGGTGCGCGGAATCAAGGGGATCAAGGAAGCGGAATACGACCTCAACGGCGTAAAAGTTAAAGTTGCGGTGGCATCCGGTCTTACCAATGCGAAACAGCTTTGCGAAAAGATCAAGAAGGGCGAATGCGACTATACGTTTGTGGAAGTGATGTGCTGTCCGGGCGGTTGCGTGAACGGCGGCGGACAGCCGATCCAGAGCGCGTATGTGCGCCGTAACGTCGATTTGCGTTCCAAACGTGCGAAAGCATTGTACGACGAAGATAAGAAGGCAAAGATCCGCAAGAGCCATGAAAACGAAGCGGTCATGTCGCTTTACAAAGAATTTTTTGGCGAGCCCGGTTCGCACAAAGCGCATGAGATTTTGCATACAAAGTATGTCGACAGGAAACATAAATAATCAAAAACGGATAACCGCAAGGTTATCCGTTTTTTTAACGTCAGGGTGAATTATACAATCAAGTGCAACGCATTGAGAAAAAAGAGTTTATACAAGTATATACCATCAAGTGAAACACTTAAACGGTGATGGATCCTGCTAAGTGCAACGCCTTAAAAAAGAATTATTCTTTTAAGTGAGCAGACCGGGTGAAAACAAAAACGACGATGCAATGCGGAATCTTTTTTGATCGGTATTGTGCGCGTCAAAAGTGAAAACGAAAAGCTGATTTCTGGTTTTGCTTCATGCATCAATGAAACCGCAGCAGGCTTGACGCACAAAAATTGTGCGTCAAGCCTGCTGCAACTCAAAAAAACAAAATTTTTCTCTCAAATAAAATTAACCGCAGTTAATTTTATTTGACAAACAGTAAGAAATATGTTAAAATCTTTTTACGGAATCTGTAAGAATACGGGGCACGAGAGACAAGTTTGTGGAGCGGATGAGCGGCAAGTGTCTTTCATTCCGCAAGAGTATTTCATGCCGCAGGTTTTCGTCGGTGCGAGAGCTATAAAAAGTGTAAAGGGCGGGAGAGCAACGCAGACAGATAAATTTGCTTATACCATTGTAATAACCTACCGATATGCCAAAGGGGACGCGCTTTAAGCGCGTCCCCTTTGGCATATAGAAAACTGAATGCAAAAGCAGGCAAGTAAACATAAAGCAGATGAGAACACGAAGAGACAGGCAGGTTCAGACAAAGGCGTGCAAAGCAGAGGAAGGTGTTGAAACGGCTGCTAAAGGTGATCGGAAACGATGGGAAGAGAGACGGAATAGGCAATCAGAGCCGATGCATAAAAGAAAAGCAATCTGCAAAGCCTATAATAATGGTGCGCGCGCGATTGTATTGGCAAAAAAAAAATTTTTTAAAATTTTGTCGCAAAACTCTTGACATTCTTTCGCAATGAATATATAATAGCGTTAGCACTTAAGAGATGAGAGTGCTAACATTGTAAAAAAACAAGTGCCAAAGTAACGCGGGGTGAAGCGGCAATGAAGATGTCCGACCGAAAGAAGAAAATTTTACAGATTGTTGTAGATGAATACATCAACACGGCTGTACCGGTGTCGAGCAAGAGCATTGCGGAGAAGCATCTGACGGACGTAAGTTCGGCGACGGTGCGCAACGAGCTTGCGTCGCTGGAGGAGCTTGGGTATCTGACGCAGTTTCACACATCGGGAGGGCGGGTACCTTCGCCGCAGGCGTATCGGTTTTATATCGAGGAGCTGATGGAGAAGGGGAATCTGTCCGAGAGTGATCTTGATTATATTGAGAGTGCGTTTTCGGGGAAGTCAAACGATGTAGAGCATCTGGTGAAGAGCGTATCGAAAGTGATCAGTGAGCTGACGGATTACACGTCGGTGGGGATCGGGCCGCACGCAGATGAAGAGCGGATCAAGAACATAGCGCTTTTATCTTGCGGAGACGGGAACGCGCTTTTGGTTATTGTGACGGGGATGCGGATTCTGCGGGACAGTTTTATCGAGATTCCGGAGGGAATGACGGACGACGAACTGGAGAATGCCTCGAAGGTGATCGCGAAGCTGTTTGAAGGCAAAGCGCTTTCGGAGATCAGGGAAGTGGAAGACGAGGTATTGGCGGAATTCGGGCAGTATCGACAGGTAATGCACGAAGTGATCGACGCGCTGAAGTCGTACACGAGACCGAGGGATGAAGACGTAGTGCTTTCGGGGGCGGAGAAGATATTCAATCATCCCGAGTATGATGATATTGACAATGTGAAGAATTTTCTGACGGTGATATCGAGCAAGGATAAACTTGCGGAGATCATCGGGGATGAAAACGATGAAATTCAGATCAACGTAAAGATCGGGTCGTGTGATGACAAAGAGGTTCCGGAAGATTGTTCGGTAGTTACGGCGACGTATTCTGCGGGAGGCAAGAATCTTGGGACGTACGGAGTGATCGGGCCGATCCGAATGGATTATCATAAAGTGATCACGGTTTTGGAGAATGTTGGCAAGGCATTGGAAGGGATCGTGGGGAACAAGAAAAAGGACAATACGGACAACAAGGACGGGAAGGACGAGAAAGATGAGTGAAGAAGTGAACAAGCCGCAGGGAGCTGCGGAAGAGAAAGCGGAACTTCAGCCGGAAAAGGAACTGTCGCAGGAAGCGGAGCAGGCGGAGAAGGGGGCATGTCAGGACGGGCAGAAAGAAGAGCATGCGGAGCATCACGGCAAGCACGAAAAGCTGAAGGAAGAGCTTGCGAAAGCGCAGGCGGAGACGGCGGATTATAAAGACAAGTGGATGCGTTCGGTAGCGGAGTTCGATAATTTCCGCAAGCGGAATGAAGCGACGCGCCGCAATGCGTATCTGGACGGTAAGGGCGACATACTTCTGAAGATATTCCCGATTGGCGACAATCTGGAGCGGGCGCTGCTTTCCTGTGACGAGCAGACGAAGAAAGGGATTGAAATGGTGCTTCGTTCGTTCAAAAAACTTTTGGAGGACGAGGGGATCGAAGAGATCAATCCTGTGGACGAAGAATTTGATCCTACGTTCTGTGAAGCGATCATGAGCGAGCCTGCCGCAGACGGTGTGGAAGCGGGGTATGTGAAGGAAGTATTTTTGAAAGGTTACAAACGCGGCGACAAGGTACTGCGGTTTGCGCAGGTAAAAGTAACGTCGTGAATAAAAAGGTGAAAACGGGGCGAAAGCCGTTTAAGAATATATAAAATTTAAATTTGTTAATATCTTTTTCAGGATAGAAGGAGTGTATATTATGGGAAAAGTCATTGGTATTGATTTAGGGACAACGAACTCATGTGTAGCCGTAATGGAAGGCGGCGAAGCGGTGGTAATTCCCAATCCGGAAGGTGCGCGCACGACGCCTTCTGTTGTAGCGTTCCAGAAAGACGGGCAGAGAATTGTCGGGCAGGTAGCAAAGCGTCAGGCGGTAGCGAATCCTGACCGTACGGTTATATCGATCAAGCGCCATATGGGCAGTGATTATAAAGTAGACATTGACGGCAAGAAGTATTCGCCGCAGGAGATTTCGGCGATGATTCTTGCGAAACTCAAGGCAGATGCGGAGAGTTATCTTGGCAGCAAAGTGACGGATGCGGTCATCACGTGTCCTGCATACTTTACGGACAGCCAGCGTCAGGCGACGAAGGACGCAGGCAAGATTGCAGGGCTGAACGTTCTGCGTATCATCAATGAACCGACGGCGGCGGCGCTTGCATACGGATTGGATAAAGATTCGAACAACCACAAAGTTATGATTTATGACTTGGGCGGTGGTACGTTCGATGTGTCGATCCTGGAGATCGGTGACGGCGTATTCGAAGTTCTTGCGACGAACGGCAACAACATGCTGGGCGGCGATGACTTTGATAAGCGCATCATGGATTATTTGGTAGACGAATTTAAGAGTAAGGAAGGCATTGATCTTTCGAAAGACAAGATGGCGATGCAGCGTCTGAAAGAGGCGGCGGAGAAAGCGAAGATCGAGCTTTCGGGTATGACGACGACGAACGTGAACCTGCCGTTTATTACGGCGACGGCGGAAGGGCCGAAGCATCTGGACGTAGACCTTACACGTCAGAAGTTTGACGCTTTGACGGCGGATCTCGTGGAAAAGACGGGCGAACCGATGCGTCTTGCGATGAAAGATGCGGGGCTTTCTTACAGCGACATCGACAAAGTGATTCTGGTCGGCGGATCTACGCGTATTCCTGCGGTTGTAGAGAAAGTAAAACAGATCACGGGCAAAGAGCCGTTCAAGGGTATCAACCCGGACGAATGTGTTGCGATCGGCGCGGCGATTCAGGGCGGTGTTTTGTCTGGCGAAGTCAAAGACGTACTGCTTTTGGATGTTATGCCTTTGTCGTTGGGTATTGAAACGCTGGGCGGCGTGTTCACGAAGCTGATCGAGCGTAATACGACGATTCCTGCAAAGAAATCGCAGGTATTCTCGACGGCGGCGGATAACCAGACGCAGGTTGACATTCATATTTTGCAGGGCGAGCGTGAATTTGCGAAAGATAACAAGACGCTCGGCAGGTTTGAGCTGACGGGTATTCCTCCGGCACCGCGCGGAGTTCCGCAGATCGAAGTTACGTTCGATGTGGATGCGAACGGTATCGTACACGTGACGGCGAAAGATCTCGGCACGCAGAAGAGTACGGATATCACGATCACGTCGAGCACGAATCTTTCGGAAGCGGATATTGACAAAGCGGTCAAGGAAGCGGAGCAGTACGCGGAAGAAGATAAGAAACGTAAAGAGAAGGTCGACAATAAGAACAAGCTGGACGGCATGATCTTCACGGTTGAGAAGTCTATCAATGAATTGGGCGACAAACTTGTGGCGGAAGACAAAGCGCAGCTGGAAGAGCTTGTGAAGAATGCGAAAGAAGAGCTTGCTTCTGACGATGACGACCGTATCAAAGCTGCTACGGAAAAACTTACGAACGAGAGCCAGCAGATCTTTGCGAAGATCTACCAGCAGACGGCGGGCGCGCAGGGCAATCCGGGCGCGAACGGAAACGGCGACGATACTGAATTTCATCAGCAGTAACGGGCAGCGGAAGCCGTAAAAATCTGAACGATAGAAAGAGCGATAATGCCGTGAATTTTCACGGCATTACTGCACATACGGGCGGAAACGGGGCGTACGTGATGCTGTTTTTGATAAAAAAACGGCATCACGTACGCAAGAAATGACTGCAAGGGGCATAAGTTTTTAAGGACAGGAGCAGGTGCGAAATGGCAGATAAAAATTATTACGAGATACTCGGCGTAGACAGGAAAGCGACGGAAGCGGACATTAAATCCGCGTACCGCAAGCTGGTCAAGATGTACCACCCCGACCTGCATCCGAACGATGCGAATGCGGCGGCGAAGTTCAAGGAAGTCAACGAAGCGAACGAGGTATTATCTGATCCGCAGAAGCGTGCGGCGTATGATTACGAACTGGATCATCCGGGAATGCGCGGCGGAGCGGGTGGATTTTCTGGTTTTGGCGGAGCGGGCGGATTTTCGGGCTTCGGCGGATTCAGCGATATATTCAACGATATTTTTTCGGGTTTCGGAGGCGGCGGAGCACAGCAGACAGCGGCGGCGCAGGGCGAAGACATTACGAAGGAAGTGGTGCTGAGCTTTTTGGATGCGGCGAAAGGCTGTACGAAAGAAGTGCGGTATTACCGCAACGAACCTTGTCCGACCTGTAAAGGAACGGGCGCGAAGAACGGTACGGCATATAAGACGTGCGACAAGTGCGGCGGATCGGGGCAAGTGCGCTATACGCAGGATACGCTGTTCGGAAGGACGATCCGCATGGCAACGTGCGATGCCTGCGGCGGAGCGGGCAAGAAGATCACGGATATGTGTCCCGATTGTAAAGGAAAGGGCTATGTCCGCAAGGAAACGGTGGTCACGCTGAACATTCCTGCAGGGGCGGACACGAACAGTTATATCCGAAAAAAAGGATTCGGGCAGGCTTCTGCGCGAGGGGGTGTGCCTGGTGATCTGATCGTGATATTCCGCGTCGAGCCGCATAAGATATTCAAGCGCAAGGACAAAGATCTGTATATAGAATTGCCGATATCTTATAAGACGGCGGTTTTGGGTGGTAAGATACGTGTACCGGGAATCGACGATACGTTTGAATATCTGATCCCCGAAGGGACGCAGAGCGGCACGGTATTCTGTGTGCGCGGCAAAGGTCTGAAAACGCGGGCCGGAACGGGAAATATGTACATTACCGTACAGGTGGAAGTGCCTACAAAGCTGACGCGCGATCAGAAAAAGGCGCTGGAAGATCTGGACGGACAGTTTGATATAAAGCAAACGGCGAAGATGCGCACTTTCAAAGATAATATGCAAGCAATGTACGGCGTAGATCCGTATAAAAATTAATAAAAAATCGGATGTTTTCATAAGCGAAAACATCCGATTTTTTATTATCAATTTTTCGTAATACCTAAAATTACATCTGCGGAAACATCGAGGAAAATGCAAAGTTTTGCAAGAGTATCCAAAGCAGGAAAGACATCTTTGTTCATGTATGCAGATATGGTTTTTTCAGAAACACCGACGGCGAAAGCAATCTCTTTTTGTTTAAAATGACTTTCTTGAATTGCTTTCCGTAATCTTGTTTGGATATTTCTCAATTCAAGTCTGTTGTTAAACTGTTTCATTTCAAAAACTCCTTTTGTCTGCATCTGTCAGTCTTATGACATTATAAGACAATCAAAAGAAAAGTTTTTGAAATCGTCTAACTGGACAATATTTTATTAAAAAAATTAATGCTTTTGCAAAAATTCTGCGTTTGCTGTTGATTTTTTTAAAATAATTAATTTTTCGTAACGCCTAAAATAAAGTCCGCGGAAACGTCGAGAAAAATACAAAGTTTTGCCAGAGTGTCCAATGCAGGGAATACATCTTTATTCATGTACTTTGATACGGTTTGCTCGCATACTCCGATCGCTTGTGCGATATCACGTTGCGAATAGTGGCTGAGCTGAATTGCTTCTCGAAGTCGTTTTTGAATGTCCTTCATTTCAATATCCATGTTTTCCATATTAAAATAATCGCATAATATGCGATAAATTACTGGATATTAGTATATTGTGCAAGTTTTTTTATATTTATAAAATAATTTGCTTGACAAAATTTGAAGCAAGTCATTATAATTAAAGTATCGTACAATGTGCAAGTTTTTTTATATTAAAAGCGGACGATTTGTTTTTAACAAAGAGTGGGGAGAAGATGACTGAGGAAGAATTATTAAAAATCTATGAAGATATCTATTTGTATTTATATCGTAAGAGCATCCACGAATTGCGATCCTACGGGCGTGCATTCTGCGTAAAGTCGCCGTCTTCGTATAAAAAGCACGATTTGATCATGTGTATTATCCGTATCGGGTCGGGAGAAGAGAGTGCACCTGCAAGAAGCATCAGAGGGGCGCGTCCGAAAATGCAGGAAGTTGCAGCGGAAGATATAAAGCGTCTGAAGAATATGTTTTTAGGCGAAGAAAATCCGAATGAACAGGAGGAAAAAGACCTTTCGGTGAGCGGCGATGAAGCGCAAAATTTGACGGAAGATTGTGTTCAGACTTCGGCGGAACAGAATAATTCCCCTAAATTTTCGCTGTCTGATCTGAAAGACGGAGAATATCAGTTTCACGGCACTTTGAAGATCGAAGGAAAAAGTATTTGCATTAAGTTGGAATCGGCAGAATAAGTTTTTGCCCGCGCCGCAGTTTTGCGGCGCGGGCTTTGCAATTTATAACATTTTAAAGCCGAATTTGTCGTTGCCAATACAAAATTTTGCCAAATCATTGTTTCTTTTCCGTAAAAATTCGCAAAAAAATAAAAAATGCAGAAAAATTCGTGCAAGGGGAGAAATGTGGGGCAATCGTATTTGCCTGTAAAGCGGTTGACGAATCCCGCAAAAACGAGTACAATATTAGAAGATAAAAAAGTTTGCGGCGGATATAAGCCCCAAAAAGGAAAGACGGATGAAATTTATCGAATTTACGGTACATACAACGACGGAAGGCAGTGAACTGATTGCCGATATTTTCTGGAATTACACGAATTATGGCGTGACGGTATGCGATGTGAACGACATCATCGCATTGCAGAGCGACAAGCGCACGTTCTGGGATTATATGGATGACGATCTCATAAAAGGACAGTCGGACGTTCTGGTAAAATGTTTCTTGCCTTTGGACATCGCGGATGAAAATATCCGTTCCATTCTTTCGGATATCGACCTTTTAAAGGAACGCAGTGCGGGGATTTTTTCGCTCGGTACGCTGGAAACGAGCCGCCGCGAGATCGAAGGGGATGACTGGATCGATGTCTGGAAAAAACATTTCCGTCCCTTACACATCGGCGGCAGAGTCGTCATCTGTCCCGAATGGATCGCCTACGAGCCGAAAGACGGAGAAGTTATCGTCAAGCTGGATTCCAATATGGCATTCGGCACGGGTGAACATGAAACCACGTCCATGTGCCTGGAACTTTTGCAGGAATATCTCAAAGAAGGGGATACCGTCATCGATGTCGGCTGCGGAAGCGGAATTTTGGGTATTGCGGCACTGAAACTGGGTGCAAAATTCGCGTACATGACTGACATCGATTATGTCGCCGTCAAAAGCGCGACGCACAACAGCGAACTCAACGGCGTGGCTGACCGCGCGAAGATCGATCTTTCCGATCTTCTGGAAAATGCGGACGTACGCGGCGAGGTCATGACGGCAAACATCACGGCGGATATTCTCTGCAGGCTGTGCGACAGTATTCCCAAAAACCTGAAAGAAGGCGGCACGCTGATTTTAAGCGGAATCATCGAACCAAAACTCGAACAGGTCATTCGTGCTTACGAAGCGGTCGGGCTGACAAAAATCAGGCAGATACGCAAAGGCGAGTGGTTTGCTCTTGCATTCAAAAAATAATGTAGGCGCATTCGTGCGCAATTCGGAATAAATTTATGGCAACGATACGCAGATTTTTTACCGAACACGTCGGAAAGGAAGCGATCCTTTCGGGCGACGAATATTCCCACGCGAAGAATGTTTTGCGGCTCAAAGAAGGGGACGAGATCCTGCTTTTAGACGGCAGCGGCAAGGAATACGACGCGATCATCAACAAAGTGACCAAGGGCGAAATGCTCTGCACGGTGGTGAGCGAGCGGATATCCGATAAAGAATGCAAAACAAAAATACGCCTGTTGGTCGGCGCGCTCAAAGGCGACAAGACTGAACTTGTCGTGCAGAAAGCGACTGAACTGGGGGTTGCGGAGATCGCCGTGTTTTCATCGCGGTTTTGCTCCGCTTATATGAACGAAAACAAGACGGATCGGCTCCGCAAAGTCGCGCGCGAAGCGGCAAAACAATGCCTGCGCGCCACCGTTCCCACGGTGGAATATTTCGAAAAATTCGAGGATGCGCTCGATTCCTGCCGCGGTTTTGAAAATAAACTCTTTGCATGCGAATTTGCACAAACGTCCGATCGGAATCTGCACGAACTGCGCGGTTCCTGCGCCCTGGTCGTGGGGAGCGAGGGCGGCTTTTCGCAGGAAGAATTTGAACTCGCTCAGCAAAAAGGCTTTGCAGGTATCACGCTCGGAAAACGCATTTTGCGGGCTGAAACGGCGGCGATCGTCTTTTGCGGCGTGGTCGCGTTTGCGTTGGGAGAACTGGAATGAAAGCGGTCGTCTTTACCTTGGGCTGTAAAGTCAATGACTGCGAGAGCGGTTCGCTCATTCGCGGTTTGCAGGAGCGCGGCTGGGAAGTTTCCGATGAACTGGATTTTGCAGATCTGTATATTCTCAATACCTGCGCGGTGACGGGCGAAGCAGAAAAAAAGAGCCGTCAGGCGATCGCGCGGGTGCGTGCGGTCAATCCCGACGCCCGCATTATTGTCTGCGGCTGTGCCGCCGAAAAAACTCCCGAAATTTTTGCAAAAAAACAGAACGTGCAGCTGGTAACGGGTGCGCGGCAAAAGAGTAAAATTCTTTCGCTCCTGGACGGTGAAGGCATTGCTTTGGACGAAAACGACAAGGTCTATGACGAAATGCCTGCGCCCGTGTCTTTGAAGACGCGCGCATTCGTAAAAATTCAGGACGGGTGCAATAATTTTTGCTCTTATTGCATTATCCCTTACCTGCGCGGCAGGAGCCGTTCGCGGACGGTAGAAAGCGCTGCGGAAGAAATTTTGTCAAACGCCGCGGAAGAAGTGGTGATCACTGGCATCGATATTTCCTCGTTCAAAGACGGGCAGCGCGGCCTTGCCGATCTGCTGCTTGCCGTAAAAGATGCGAAAAGCCGGATTCGGCTGGGTTCTCTGGAAGTGGGGGTGATCACACCGCAGCTTCTGGAAGCGGCAAAGCAGGTGCGCGATTTTGCGCCGCATTTTCATCTGTCTTTGCAGAGCGGTTCGGACGCGGTCTTAAAGAAGATGAACCGCCATTACACGGGCGAAGAATATTGCCGCAGGGTAGAGCTGATCCGCTCTTATTTCCCGGACGCCGCCATCACGACGGATATTATCAGCGGTTTCCCTACGGAAACGGAAGAAAATTTTTCGGAGACGCTCGCGCTTGCGCGCCGTGTCGGGTTTTCGCAGATCCATTGCTTTTCTTACAGCCGCCGTACGGGTACGGTCGCGGCAAAATTCCCCGAACTTCCCGCAGAGATCCGAAAACGCCGCCTGCATGAATTATTGGCGCTTTCGCACGAATTGCGGCAGACGTATGAGCAAAAATTTGTCGGAAAAATCCTCGAATTAGTGTCTGAAGAAGTCAAGGACGGTTATACGGTGGGATATTCCGAAAACTATATCCGCCTGTACGTGAAGGGCGCGGCGGAAAAGAAGGTGCGCGTGCTTGCCCGCGAAAGTTTTGCGGACGGGTTGCTCGCCGAAATCATAGAATAATTTTTGCGGCGTTTTTGCAAACTGCCGTAATAAATAAAAAAGGAGACGAAGATGGAAAATTGTATTTTTTGCAAGATCATTGCGGGGGAGATCCCTTCGAACAAAGTGTACGAAGACGACGATATGCTCGCGTTCAAGGACATCAATCCGCAGGCGAAAGTGCATGTGCTCGTCGTGCCGAAGTCGCATTTCGCGACGCTTGCCGAAATGAATGCGGCGCAGGCGGAGCTTGTTAAAAAATGTTTGGTGAAAATTCCGGAAATTGCAAAATCTCTCGGACTTTCGAACGGTTATCGGCTGATTGTCAACCAGGGCGAAGACGCGGGACAGACGGTGCATCATCTGCACATTCACATTCTCGGCGGGCAGCCCATGGGCGAAAAAATGTTGTAATATACAATTTGTAGGGAGGTATGAAAGTGAAAAAAGTTGTAATCGGTTTTATGAGTTTGCTGTCTGTGCTGGCTCTGTCGTTGGGGCTTGTTGCCTGCGGCGGCGACAAGACTGAAGATGGCGAGGGAAAGGGTACTCGCTATTCCATACAGGCGCCGTCGGCTTCCGATATCTATACGGTGGAGAACCTGCCCCAAGGCGCCTATGAGGGCGACACGGTGACGTTCAAAGTAACGCTTGCGCATCCTGCCGACAGTATTCTCGACAGCGTGCAGGTCATCGGGACTGCTATGGGCGGCAAGGAAATTGTTCCTGCGTCGGACGGCACCTGTTCGTTCACGATGCCCGCGGAACCCGTGCGCGTGACGGTCGATGCGAGCTATTATCCTGACAATGAAACGGATAATTTCCTGTCCTGGAACGAGGGGAATGCTACCTCTTTGGAAAAATGGCAGGCGGCGTTCGAGGGAGACGAATACTATTCTTTCAGCGACGACGTCCTGCTCGCTTCATCGGTTACGAGCCAGCCTTCGCAGTCGTCTGCGAACATGGCGCTGACTTCGCATACGGAAAAGGCATTTTCGCTCAACCAGAGCGTGATCCCCGGCGAGGCTCTTTCGATCGAAATAGGCTACAGCGACGGAACCCAGGCGAACGCGTTCACGGTGCGTATCGACAGATCGAAAGTGAGCGCGGACACCGCAAAAATCGTGCTTATTGTGGAAAACGGCCATAAATTCGAAGATGAATCGGTTCTTGCCTGCACGGTTACCGTGACCGAACCGGAACCTCTCACGAAGCTCGATACGTGGACGGAGACGGTCGTCTTCGACCTGTCCGCGATTTTGCGGGACGAGAACACGGAAGATCTCTATTTCACCTTTGAAGATCTGGATTGGGATGAGACGATGTATGCGCAGCATTACCAGACCATTCTGGACGGTGATTACACCGTGTCGGCGGACGGTAAAGTGACGGTCGAACTGAATTATGCGGTCGGGCACAAGTACAGTGTGACCCTTGCATACAGGATGTCCAATCCGCCTGCAGCTCCTTCTATGACCGTCGGGACGTCGCAGAGCGCTTCATACACTGCGGGGCAGCTTACCTTCAGTGCAGAAGGCGGATCGATCGAGTTTATTCTCGGCTGAATCTTTTGAAAAGAAATTTGCAAAACAGGTGCGGAAGGAGCAAACAATGCTCCTTCCGCACTTTTTTCGTTTGCGGCGGAACGTTTCATAAAACGGGCAGGACTTTCTGTTTTTTAAGTGATCTTGATGCCCGGTTTTCGTTTTGATGGCGATTGGCAAGGTATGGGATTCTTGCGTCGGCGGGGCTTCGGGGTTCGGAAAAATTTTCCGCTATTCTCCATGAAAAAAACTTGACATTTTTTTTGCTTTCCTATAAAATATAAACGTTGAGTAAATGCGTAAGGCGAAGGAGGGTTGAAAGGAATGTCTACGATCAGAGTCGGAGAAAACGAGTCGATTGACAGCGCTCTGCGCCGTTTCAAGAGAAAGTGCTCGCGTGACGGCATCATCGGTGATCTGCGCCGTAAAGAGCATTATGAAAAGCCTTCCGTCCGTAAAAAGAAGAAGTCGGAAGCTGCTCGCAAAAGAAGCATTAAAAACTAATCACAAAAGCCTGTTATTTTCGGATAACAGGCTTTTCGTTTTGTGCGAAACTTGTCGAAAAGGGGAGAATAAGATGTCGAATCAGCAAAAAAGTTTCCGCAGCATTGCGCGCGAAGCGAAAGCGCGTTTAAAAAGCGGTTTTTGGGAAAATGCCAAGGACAATTTCACGGATGAAATCGAGCGCGCCCGCGAAAACGGGATGAGCGAAAGCCGTGCCTGCCGTTATTTCGCAGGCAAAGTGACCTGTTCCATCCGCGGCGGCGACGACGACCTGTTTTATGAAAAGGTGCGCCGTATGCTTTTGACGGACGGCGAAGTCTCCGACGCTCTGGCTCGCCTGACCGATCGCGATGAATACGATTCGCTCTCTTATGAAGACAAACAGCGCTATATGCTGAATCTCTCCGAAAGATACCTCAAAGCGCTGGAACGCTTCCGCAGGGAATGTGAATTCGAGGGAAAAGCGAGACGTTGAATGTCCGTTGTATTTTCCGTGAATCTGTCGTGTGGAAAAATTGCCGTACGAAGAGCACGAAGCGGAATTTTTTTCATTGAAAAAATGATCCGCTTATATGCGCCGCAGATTGCCTGACGGCGCGTTTTGTGATATAATAAAAAAGAATCATGCCTGCATGTTTCGGGCGTTTGTTTGTGAGAAGAAGGGAAGGAGAACGAAGCTGTCACGATGGATGAAATTTTGCAGAAACTGAACGAAGAACAGATAAAACCGGTCATGGATACGGAGGGCGCAGTGCTGGTGCTGGCAGGCGCAGGCAGCGGCAAGACGCGCGTATTGACATCGCGGATCGCCTATCTCGTGGAGAACAGAGGGGCACATCCGTCGTCCATCCTTGCCATTACGTTTACGAACAAGGCAGCAAATGAAATGAAGGAGCGGCTTTCGTCCATGATCGACGGGGCGCAGAGTATGTGGATCTGTACCATTCACAGCATGTGCGTCCGAATTTTGAGATTGTTTGCGGATCGCCTCGGTTATAACAAAAATTTCTCCATTTACAGCGAGACGGAGCGCACGGCGGTGATTAAGCGCGCGTTTGCGGAAAGCGGATTGGAAGACGAGAAGCTGCTCAAAAATATTAAATTCCATATCGCGAACGCCAAGATGCTGGGGCAGGAGCCGGACGAATACGAGCGGAATAATTCCGACCTCAAAGGGATCCGCGAGATCACTTCCGTCTATGCGGCGTACTGCGATCATCTGAAAAAGAACAACGCGCTGGATTTTGACGATCTGCTGACCCAGACGCTTCGGCTTCTGGAAACGGACAGGGATGCGCTGGAATATCTTTCGGGAAAATTCCGTTACATTCATGTGGACGAGTTTCAGGATACGAACCGCGTGCAGTACGAGATCATCCGTCTGTTGGCGACGGTACACGGAAATCTTTTTGCGGTCGGCGACGACGACCAGAGTATTTACGGTTGGCGCGGCGCGAAGATCGAGAATATATTAGACTTTGAAAAGGATTTCAAAGGCGCAAAAGTGTATAAACTGGAACGCAATTACCGTTCCACAAAAAATATTTTAAAACTTGCCAATACAGTCATCAAGAACAACGGTCGGCGCAAGGATAAAGTGCTTTGGACGAGCAATCAGGAAGGGGTGCCTGCACAGTATTACCAGGCGGAAACGGAAAACGATGAAGCGCTGTACGTAGCGCGCACGATCTCTCAGCTCATGAATACCTGCAACTATAAATTTTCGGATTTTGCCGTACTGATGCGCATCAACGCCCTTTCGCGCGCATACGAGCAGGAGTTTGCCAAGTACAACGTGCCGTTCAAGGTTTTCGGAGGCTTCAAATTCTTCGAACGTAAAGAAATCAAGGACTTGCTGGCGTATCTGCGTGTGATCAACAACCCGTTTGACAGTGAGGCGGTCACCAGGATCGTGAACGTCCCGAAACGCGGGATCGGCGCAAAGACGGTGGAAACGCTCGAACAATATGCAAACGAAACGGAACTTTCCGTATATGATGCGGTTCTGGACGTCGATTCTCTGCCTTTAAATGCAGGCAGTAAACAGAAGGTGCGTGCGTTCGGAGCGCTCCTGAAAGAACTTGTCATCAAGGGTGCGACCATGAGTGCGGACGAACTCATCCGCGATGTTATCAACGATTCGGGTATCCTTTCCATGTATGCGGACGATTCGGACGAGAGCATCAATAAAAAGGCGAACATCGACGAATTTGTTAACTCGGTGGATGAATTCTGCAAGATGAACAAGGATGCGACGCTATCCGATTATCTCAACCAGGTGACGTTGAGTTCGGATACCGACGATATGGATGCAACCGATTATGTGACGGTAGCGACCATTCATTCGGTGAAGGGATTGGAATTTAAGACGGTGTTTGCGGTAGGTATGGAAGAGAATATTTTCCCCGTTTCCCGTGCGGCTTACGACGACAACGAACTGGAAGAGGAGCGCCGTCTGATGTATGTGGCGATCACTCGTGCGGAAGAGAGATTGTACTTTACGCGTTCGCGCAGCCGCTATCTGTACGGAGAGCGGAGCATGACGCTTCCTTCGCGGTTCATGCAGGAACTTTCTTCGGTGATGGAAGTGGAGACTCCCCGTTCATCCTATTCCGATTATACGAGAAGGACGTCGAACGGGTACGGATCTTCCTATTCCGGTTACGGGGCGCGGCGCAGTTTTTCCAGACAAAACAACGCGGATGAAGATGAATTCGGATATCACAGCGACCTTCCGTCGGAGCCTTCCCAGACTTCTTATACGTCCTTTTCCGCATCGGCAAATTATCGCCGTGCACAGCAAAATGCGGTACCGTCCCCTGCAAAATCGGGACAAAAAGATTACGCGGCGTTCAAGACGGGGGTACGGATACGGCACCCGAAATTCGGGGAAGGCGTCATTATTTCCACAAAGGGAGAGGGCGCGGCAAAGATCGCCAATGTCAGTTTTCCGGGGCTTGGGATCAAGTCGCTTTCGGTGCAGATCGCTCCGATCACGATCGTTTAAAGAACGCCTGTGGGGGCATAAGGAAAATTGCGCGGGAAAAGGCGCGCAAAGGAGAAGATTATGGACAGAATGCGCGAACTGGTGGACATTTTGAACCGATACGCGTACGAGTATTACGTGCTGGACGCGCCGACGGTTACGGACGCGCAGTACGATAAGCTCTACGACGAACTCAGAGAGCTGGAGCGGGAGAGCGGAACGGTATTGTTTGATTCTCCGACGCGCAGGGTCGGCGGAGAGCCTGTCAAAGCGTTTGCGCGGCACGAACATATTGCAAGGCTGTACAGCCTGGATAAGGCGGTCACGGAAGACGAACTGGACGCATTTTTTGCGCGCGTTTCCAAAATTTGCGGCGAAACCGAATATACGGTAGAGTATAAATTTGACGGACTGACCATGTGTCTCACCTATGAAGACGGCAAGTTTGTGCGTGCCGCGACGCGCGGCAACGGGGTCGTCGGAGAGGACGTTACGGCGCAGGTTCTCACGATAAAAAGTTATCCGCTTTCCATACCTTATAAGGGCACATTGGAGGCAAAAGGTGAGGCGGTAATTCGCCTTTCCGTATTGGAAAATTATAATAAAACGGCGACAGAACCGCTCAAGAATGCGCGCAATGCGGCGGCAGGGGCGATACGAAATCTTGACCCCGCGGTCACGGCGGCGCGTAAGCCCGAAATACTCTTTTATGATGTGAATTACATGTCGGAAGGAGGCGTGTCTTCGCAGGAAGATGCGGTAAAGTTTCTGGAAGAGCAGGGATTCAAGACCTTTCATCACACGAAGCTTTGCAAAACGCCGCAGGAAGTGAAAGACGCGATCGCGGAGATCGATATGACGCGCAAGAAGATCGACGTGTTGACGGACGGTGCGGTCGTGAAGGTAAACGACTATGCAGTGCGCGAAAAATTAGGATTTACGGACAAATTTCCGCGCTGGGCGATCGCATTCAAGTTTGAAGCGGAAGAAGCGGTCACAACAGTACGGGAAGTGACCTGGCAGGTCGGCAGAACGGGCAAACTTACGCCGCTTGCACAAGTGGACCCTGTCGAACTTGCGGGTGCGACGGTGCGCAAGGCGACGCTCAACAATCTCGGCGATATCCGCAGGAAAGACGTTAAGATCGGCAGTAAAGTGCTCATAAGGCGGAGCAACGAAGTCATTCCCGAAATTCTGGGAGCCTATGAACATACGGGCAAAAGTGTGGATATTGCGCCGCCCGAAACCTGTCCTTATTGCGGGGCACCCGTAAGGGAAGAGGGAGCAAATCTTTTCTGCACGAACAAAAACTGCCGTCCGAGGATCGCGGCGCAGCTTGCAAATTTTGCAAGCAAGGGTGCCATGGACATCGAAGGGTTTTCCGAAATGACTGCGTATCTTTTGTACGACGAACTGGGGGTCAGGCATTATTCCGATCTGTATGATCTGGACAAGGACAGACTGTCGAAACTGGAAGGGTTCGGGGATAAAAAGATAAAAAATCTTTTAAGTGCGATCGCGGCGAGCAAGAATGTGCCGCTGGACAGATTTTTGTTTGCGCTCGGCATCGACGGTATCGGAAAAGTGGCGTCTAAAGACCTTGCGGAGAGGTTCAAGAGTGTGGAGGCGCTTTCTGAGGCCACGGCGGAAGAGCTGGTGGAAATGGAAGATATCGGAGAAAAGACGGCGGCAAACATCGTGAACTGGTTTGCGGACGAGGAAAACCGTGCAGAGCTTGCAAGGCTTTCGGAAGCAGGGGTGAAACCGTTCATGAAGCAGGTCGCTGCGGGCGGTGTGTTTGCAGGACAGAACGTCGTTCTGACGGGTACGTTATCCCGTTTCAAGCGCAGTGAAGCGCAGAAACTCATCGAGGAGCAGGGCGGGATCAACCAAAGTGCCGTCACGTCCAAAACGACACTCGTCATTGCGGGCGAAAGTGCGGGCAGCAAGCTGGACAAAGCCAAAGACTTAGGCATCCGCATCATCGGCGAAGAAGAATTTTTAAAAATTCTCGGAAAAGAATAAAAAGTTTTGACATTTTAATATACGATCTATAAAAGGCAAGTCAGATAGGCTTGTCTTTTTAATTTAAATTTTTTAAAAATCTTTTGTCAGTCGAGTCTGACAAAAGATTTATTTGATGATATAATTGTAAAAAATAAAAAAAGGGGTTAAGGTATGCGAATTGCTGATTTAAAGGGAAAATATCCTAATGTCAAATTTTATGAGTTAAAACAAAATTTAAGTAATAATTATCTTGTGTTGAAAAAAATAGAAGATTTTATTGATATTGT
>CATYEP010000003.1 GCA_958405585.1 uncultured Eubacteriales bacterium | reverse complement strand
TACTTTAGGTGCAACCGGTGGGACGGAGCAGCAGCCCAATTGCATACGGGGTAATTTTATCCGCAATCAGATCGAACCTAAATTCGGGGCATTATATTTTGATGAAGGCAGCAGTAATTGGATTGCGGAGAAAAATGTTTTTGAAGAAACTCCAATGTGGTGTCACATCAGTGTGTTGAGTTCTAAAAATCATGATATAACGGTAAAGAACAATTTTATCGGAAACGGTTATTTGTTGTTTGACAAGAAATTAGGACAAAAAAATATAGTTATAGAGCCGGCAAAATCAAGAGAAAGATATTTCAGACAAGCGGAAAGCATTATTACAAAGGCCGGATTAAGCAAGAGGTTTTCTTTTTTGAGAGAAGATTATGATCGGATCGGCAAAGTGTATTTTGATGAAAATGCTGTGAGTTGTAAGACAGGCGATGTATTGGAGCTCTCTTTACGGGTGAGAACGGTCAGAGGTGTACTGACAGATCAATATGATCTTAGTTATACTATTTCAAACGATTCGTTGGTGCCGGAGGGGGATAAGATGCGCGCTTTGAAGAGTGGACGGTGCGAGGTAAAGGCTTTTGTTAGACAGGGGGAACGAAGGCTTCGTGCAAAGGCAGATATTTATGTAGATGACAAAGAAAAACAAGCAAACATAAAAATGGATCGGACCATGCTAAGGATCGGCCAAAGCGCAGAGATAGAGATGTTTATCACTACGCAACTCGGAAGAAAATATAAAACAAATAATTTTTTGATTTTTCCGCTGGACGATCGGCTTAGTGTTGACAAGACACGAATTACGGCGCGAAAAGGCGGAAGGGGCAAATTGTTATGCAAATATAAGGACTTGGAATGCGAAACAAGTATCAATGTATTTGAACGGCCCGACGGCGACCCCGTAACGGATAAAGTTTTTTGGATCAACAATTCCTGTTCAAAACTAACATATGACAAAACGGTCATGCGATTGTCCTGTTACGAATACAGGGGGTACGCATACTATGCGGGAGGAAAATTGGGTGATATGGACCTGTTTTTTACTCTTGTATTGGATGCATCCGCTCGTGACTGGCCGGGCATAGTCTTTCGTTGTCAAAATACGGATAGCCGTTGCCTTGATAAAGATAATAGTGGATATATGATAATTATTTATCACGAAGAGATCCAATTATTGAAATTTTTACAAGGCAGGAGGTATTCGCTATTTACGGACACAAACGGCAGGGAAATAAAATTGCCGAATCCGTGGATCCGGCAAAAAGAAAAATGTAGATTGCGGCTGATTGTCAAAGATACAGACAAAGGGGTTGATATCACCTTGTATGCGAACGATCATCTCGCCTTACATTGCATTGATGGAGATGAAAACGCAATTTACGGCAAAGGTTATTTCGGATTGATCGTAAATAACGGTGAAATGTTAATTTATTCTTAATTTTTCAGTCGCGGTGAAACAGAATAGTGTTTTTTAAAATTGCGGTAAAAAGTAGAATAGTTGTTAAAGCCATATTTTTTGAAAACTTCGGTTGGCGTACATCCTGATTTTATCAACTCTTTGGCGGCAAAAACTTTTTTCTGTCGCACATATTCCATTATGCTTATTTTGCAAGTGTTTTGAAACAGATGCGACAAATAAGAACAGGACACAAAAACTGCGTCTGCAATTTTTTTGATGTTCAAATCTTCGGAAAGATTTTCATTGATATATTTTAGGGCTTTCTTGACGATCGGATTGATTGATACATGTTCGGAGGCAGAGAACAGGGTATCCGTATTTTTGAGGTGAATTAAAAATTCTTTCAGTTTTAGTTGGGACAATATTTCTAAGTCGCTTCGAGAATATGTGCTGAAAGTGTCCCAGTACGGCCCGAAAAACAGGTTATTTAAAATCGGTTTATCTTTGATGTTGACGTAAATGTTTTTGTTTCCGAAACTATCCAAAAGTGACGAAGGGACATCTTTGTCAGAGAACCAAATCAAGATTCTTTCGTAATGCGTTGTGTTGGTCAATGTCAGAAAATGGTATTGAGCAGGCTGAATGAGAAAAGCGTCGTACGGTCGCAGCTGATAGACGTTACTTTCGATCGTATAATACCCTTCTCCCGAAACAAATACATATAGTTCATAGAAATCATGAAAATGCTTAAAGAAAATGCTCGAATCAATGTTTTCGTAACATTTACGGTTGAGAATGCGATATTCATAAATATTCTGATCGGTATCCATGCTTCTATGTTACTATAATAAAGCATAAAATGCAATACTTTTTTTATTTTTCACAGAAATTATATAATTTATGTTTTGGAGGAAACAGTCATGTGGTCAGTTAAGACAGGCGAACAGCGAAACAAAACGAGTCGGCAGGAAGCAAGCGCCTTTGCGATGCCTGAATCAGGGAAGGATGAACGGCATCTGTATCACGAATTTACGGAAAAAGAATGGAACGAATACAAGTTCGGGCCGAAAGAGTCCTTGGAGAAATTTTTAGATCTGAAAACGGGCTTGTTTTTGCATATAGGCCTGTCAGCAATGGGAAAAGCGGAGCTTGGCTGGTCGCGTTACACACACAAGATACCGGATACAAAGCACGGTCATATACCTGACGAGCAGTATGACGGATGGGCGAAGCAATTGCGGTTTGAATCAATGAATGCGAAAGATTGGGCTCGAACAGCCCGATGTGCCGGAATGAAGTATGTGGTGATAATTGCTAAGCATCATGACGGGTTTCATATGTGGGATACAAAATTTTCCGAACATAAGATCACAAACGCACCATACGGAAAGGATTATTTAAAAGAAATGGTTGAAGCATTTCGCGAGGAGGGATTGAAGATCGGCATATATTTTTCGCAACGAGACTGGTATCATCCTGATTATGAGCCTGTAACGCAAGAGCGGTTTGATGCATGCGGCGGGAAGCCTCCGTATCGAATGGGCGGAAAGCCGCTCGAGATGACAGAGCGCCACAAGAAATATATTAGATATCTGCAGGATGCGGTACGCGAACTTGTGACGGAATACGGAAAGATAGATTATTTCTGGTGGGACAGTTTGTGGTGGGGAGGAATGTTCGAAAAGGAGATGTGGGATGCCGAGGAAACGGAGCGTATCATTCGCGCGAATCAGCCTGATATCTTGATCAATAACCGCAACAGCTTGGTGGGGGATTATGACACGCCGGAATTGCGGCTGGGGTACTTTCGGACGGATCGAGCGTGGGAGACTTGTATGCCTCTGAGTACAGGATGGAGTTACCGCGGAACGCCGCCTAAGAGTCTGAAAGAACTGGTACGGTTGCTTGTGGGATGTGTATGCGGCGGCGGAAACTTATTGCTGAGCATGGGGTGCATGCCGGACGGAGCAATGGCAAAAGAAGAGAAGGCACGGCTGGAAGAATTAGGGGCGTTTTTGCAAAAGTTCAGTGATAGTATTTATGCTACGCGCGCATGTTATCTGGAAGGAGATCGGGTAAACGGGCTGGTACGTGGCAAGGATGCATACTATGCGCACTGCACGGAAGGAAATGCATTGCAATTTCCTTTGGGCGGAGTAAAAGAGGTAGAGTGTCTGACCGGGAACAAATACGAGTGGAATGCATCGCCTAAGGAATGCATGATTCGCTTTGAACCGAACCAAGTGCCGGATGCGATTTTTCGCATTCACACCTGAAAACGATGCGCCTGAGGGATTTTTTGCTCAGTTAAATAAAACAAAAAATGCAAAGTATTCAACTGAATATGCAATTGACATATCATTTCATGCGTTTTATACTAAAAGTGCAGAACTTTTGGAGGAGAGTATGAAAGTTACATTATGTGCATTTGCGGATGAAGCCGGCTCACGGCTGAGCGAACAGATTGCGGCGTTGAAACGCAACGGGATAGGAATGGTTGAGCTCCGCAGCGTTAATGGCAAGAATATAGCAGATTTTTCGGAGGATGAGGCGCGTCAGATCAGTAAGGAACTTGAAAGGGAAGGCATACAGGTTTGGGCGTTAGGTTCACCGATCGGAAAAGTTAAAGTGGAAGATAATTTTGAAGCGGAATGTGATCGTTTGAAACGGTTGATACGAATCGGAAAAATCTTTAAAACAAAGCGGATCAGAGTTTTCAGCTTTTATTGCGGAGATAACCCGGACGGATTTGCTGCGGAAGTGACCGAACGGATGCGTAAAATGATAAAAATCGCGGCAGAAGAGGGATTTTCGCTTTATCATGAAAATGAAAAAGAAATATTCGGCGATATAGCAGACCGCGTTTTACTCTTGTACAGGGAGTCGGAGGGATTGCATATGGTGTTTGACCCTGCCAACTATGTTCAGTGCGGTCAAGATATGGGGCAGGCTTACAGAGAGATTTATCCGCTGTGCGATTATTTTCATATAAAAGACGCTCTCTATGGAAGCGGAGAGGTGGTCCCTTCAGGGAAAGGTGACGGTGAAATTCGGCGGCTTGTGTCGTTGTTGGACAAAGATACGGTGTTTTCCGTAGAACCGCATCTCGCGATCTTTGACGGATATTCGGAAACCAGCAACTCCGAGTTAAAGTGTCGCTATGTCTATAAATCTAATGCAGATGCGTTTGATGCGGCAGTCAGTGCGCTGAAAACTATATTGGCTGAACAGGGGTATTCGGAAAATGAAGGCGAGTGGATAAAATAAAATTTCAAAATTTTGGCGGGGGGAATTTAAAACAATCCGTATTATGAATTTGTAAGGAATTTGCGCAATTCTGTGAGCATGGGGCTGTGCTGGCAGAGAAAAGGGAGGAAAAAAAGAGTGAAAGAAGCGGTAAAGATATTTAAACACGGCAGAAGCGCGATACAGAAAAAAAGGGACTTGCAATATTTTATTTTGCTGATTCCGGGATTTATTAAGATTTTTATATTCAGCTTATTGCCTATTGTGGGTTTGATCATAGCCTTTGAGCGCTATATTCCCCGTCTTGGATTATTCGGAAGTCCGCTTGTCGGACTAGACAATCTGGAACTGCTCTTTACGTCCAGTGTTTTAAAACAATTATTGATCAATACAACCGTGCTAACGCTTTTACAGGTTTTTTTCGGGTTGATCACATCTGTTACATTGTCTCTCATTTTGTTTGAAATAAGAGATCGGAATAAGATCAAGATATTACAGATTTTTTTGTTGTTTCCTTATTTTATTTCCTGGCCGCTTGTCGGAATGATGGTGCAGTCTTTGCTCAGCAGTGATTCCGGAATGATAACCCATCTGATCCTGAACATAACGGGGGAAAAAATAGAATTTTATGCGGAACCAAAATATTGGAGGTTTATCCTGACTTTTGCAAGTTGCTGGAAATCGATCGGCATCAACGGAATTTTATATTATGCCGTACTAATCGGTGTCGATAAAGGGTTATACGAAGCAGCTTCGCTGGACGGGGCCAATACGTTTCGTAAAATGTGGCACGTAAGTTTGCCGGCTCTCTCTATGATGCTTTGTCTTGGACTGATTACAAGCATGTCAGGGATTCTGCGCTATGATTTCAGTTTGGTATATTATCTTACCAACAACCGAAGCGAATTGCTTCCGACGACGGAAGTCATTGAAGTATACATGTTCAATACGATGCGAACTACGCCGAACTTCCCGATCGGGTCGGCCGTCGGGCTTTTCCAAAGCGTATTTGGATTTATTTTGAGCATCATTGCGAATCTCATTATTAAGAAGATCAACGGAGAGTCCGCTTTGTTCTGAACGGAGGGTCAAATGGAAAATATTTTAAGAAAGAAAAAAATGTTGGACCGTCTCCCGCTGGGGCAGAAATTCCTATTTTATTCCGCTGGCTGTGGTTGTGGTTTTATGTGTGATGCCGTTTTTAATTTTGATATCTACTTCAGTATCTCCTTCCGATTATATAACCGACCATGGCGTTGTAATATTGCCTTCGGCAGGCTTCAGCATTGATGCGTATAGAGTGGTGTTTATCTACCCCATGCAGATTTTAAATGCGTATAAGACGTCTTTGATCGTTATGGCGGGGGGAGTGAGCATTTCGATGGTTTTGACTATCCTCACCGCTTATCCGCTGTCCCGTTCAGATTTTACATACCGAAAACGTCTTATTTTTCTGTTTTATTTTACGACGGTTTTTCAGGGCGGCATGATCGCAAATTATATTCTGTTCCGAAACTATCTGATGATTTTCGACACATATTGGGTCATGATTCTGCCGGGAGCATTGAATGTAGGCCATCTGTTTCTGTTGCGAAATTTTTATGCGTCTTTGCCGGATTCTTTGATTGAATCGGCAAGATTGGACGGAGCGAGTGAATTTACGATACTGTTTCGTATCGCTGTTCCTTTGACGGCTCCCGGAATCGCAACAGTCGCATTTTATTCGGTACTTTTTTATTGGAATGACGCAAACAGCGCGCTTTTATACATGGAAAGAAGCGATATTGTTCCTGTAGCTCTCTATATCACGCGCGTATCAAGGTATATAGAATTTGTGAAATGGGCAGAGGCAAATACGGGGATCATGATGGATTTTGAACTGCCGGAAGCAACGGTTGTCTTTGCCACAACAGTTGTTACAACTCTTCCGATGATGTTTGCTTTTATGGCATTTCAGAAATATTTTGTTGCCGGACTTACAAGCGGCGGCGTAAAAGAATAATCAGGAGGAAAAGATGAAAAAATTTATTTGTGTTTTACTGGCTTGTCTGTTGGGGGGATTAAGCACTTTTTCCATTGCGGCTTGCACGCATAATGAAATTCTGCCAATAGAATTTGATGACGACGGAGAACCTTATACTATTAAGTATTATATGCCCGTAGGGGATATAAACGGCGTAGATGATATCGATAGGATCGTAGAAGCGGTGAATGAAGAACTCGCAACAAAACTTCCGAATACAACGCTTGATATTATACCGTTCGGTATGCAGGAATATTCAAGCCGCATGGCACCGATCATTGGTACCTATCAGCCTTTCGATATTTGCTTTACATCGCCCAGTTTTAACAATTATCTTACAAACGTGCAGCAGGAGTCCTTTTTCCCTCTGGACTATGTTTTACCGAAGTATGCGCCGAAGACATATGCCAAATTTGACCAGCGGCTTTGGAATCAGACAAAAGTCCACGGTCATATCTATGGGGTGATCAACAATCAGATACTTCCCAGAACGGCAAGTTTTCATGTGGGAAATATTGATTATTTTAATGAGTATATGGAAGAAACGTATCCCGATCAGAACGCAAACGTAGATACGGCATATCTGTTTGTGGAGAACGATATTATCAATCAGGATAATCCTTATACCGGTTTTGACCTTGTGGAGGATTATATGAATTGGTTGACCGAAAAGAATATCGGTTCCGGCGTAGGCGGCGAAGGCATTACGGGATTTATTGGTTTTTCCAGGCAGATGCAGACATTTTTCATGATGGACGATCTTGGCACAGGCATGCAGGTACCCGGCGTTGTGCGGCTCAACGGTAATACGGCTGAAGTTGTCAATCAGTTTGAAACAGAGGAATTTGATTATCTGATCGACAGAGCGATCTCTTGGAGAACCAGCGGGATTATACCGGCAGATTCATCCAATCGCGGCAATCAAGATGATAAATTGGATATTTCTGTAACGGCAACATGGAAACCGGGCGATGTACGTAATTCGGCGCGCGGAGAAGGGATCCGCAGCGCGCCGATACGGTTGGGTAATCCTTACTATTATACCTCCTACGTGCTCGGCACGATGAACGCTATCAGTGCGACGAGTGAGAACCCCGCGCGCGCCATGAAATTTCTTGAATTGCTGGGTAATGATCCTGTTATTCATAATTTACTTCAGTTCGGAGAAGAAGAAGTGGATTATTATATTCCGGATCCTGAAAAACCCGAACAAATCGAATTAATCACCGGAAGCGGGTATACCAATTCTTCTTTCGGATGGGGACTGGGCGATGAATTTCTTTCGTTCAGGACAACAAACCAGGATTATGATCTGTGGGAGCAAGTGGCTTTGATCAATAATACGGCAGAAATTTCTCCTGTGATCGGGTTTATGTTTGATTCCACGCTTGTGGCGACGGAATTATTGCAATGCATGGGTATTTATAACAGGTATTTCAACGAATCGGCGGGGACCGGATTCCCGGGCGCTACGTATGCCGATACAAAAGCAGAAGTGGAAAAATTCAGAAGCGAGATGAAGGCAGCGGGCGGCGACAAAATCGTTGCGGAAAAACAACGGCAGTTGAACGAATGGTTGGCAGCGCAAAACACACAGGAAGGATGATCCGATGAGAAAGAAGATAGCATTGATTCTTGTACTGGCGATATTCCTTATAATGACCGGATGCGGGGGTGAAAATACAGTGGATCCAGAACCGAATAAACCCGGGCAGACAACGCAGATACCGTTTCCGGACGCCCCGGCTGTTTATGACGCAAATGATGCGTTGAGTGAACAATATGATATGAAAAGCGTGATGATCGAAGGCGAACCGTATCAGGGGAAAGAAACGCGTTTTTTTGCATACATAGGATTGCCGGACGAAGCAAGTAAGGAAAATAGAGTCCCCGGGATTGTTTTATTGCACGGGAGCGGCGGTACGGCTTTTCCCGAATGGGTGCGCGAATGGAATGCGCGCGGGTATGCCGCGATTGCGGTAGATTATGAAGGATATCTCCCGCCGCGGACGACAACGCCGCGTGAACACGAATACAGCGGACCTCATAAGGACGGGACTTTTGCGGATATAACGTATGCGAAAGAGCAAGATACATTTTGGTATCATGCAGTCAGTATCGCCTCGCGCGCTTACGAAACATTGGGCAATTACGAAGAAGTTGATGAAAACGCAATCGGTCTTATGGGAATCTCGTGGGGAGGTATTATTGGCAGCATTGTTTTGGGCAGAGAGCCTCGGTTTGCGTTCGGGATCATGGTGTACGGCTGCGGCTTTTTATATGAAGCGCAGAACTTTTATCAGGATGCGATCGATGCTTTTCCGGAACAGATACGGCAATATTATATTGATAATATAGATGCCGCTTCTACTTTTTCGCAGGCCAATATGCCTATCCTGTGGCTAAACAGCGACGAAGATCAGTTTTTTTCGCCGATGATTATGACGAAAAGTTATCTTGCTACTTCTTATTCTTTTATGAGTCTGAAACCTTCGTTTGCTCATTCGCACAGAGACGGGTGGGAAGCAAGTGAACCGTACGAGTTTGCGGACAGTATGGTAAAATCGGGTATACCTTTAATGCAGATCGTCCCGCTGAATGTCAAAGGGACAGAGTTTGTTGTAAACAGAAACGGAAGAACATTGCGGAAACTGAGTTTGTATTATTCGACGGCAGATGCGCTTACAACATGGCAGGCAGAAGTAAATCATTCGCTCGGCAATACTTATACGGACGATCTTTTTCAAGAACAAGCGATCGAGTTGACTTCAACTGATTCCTACGCAATACAATTGCCGGACGGAACAAAGACGTATTATTTATATGCAGAAGATGACGAGGGAAACTCTGTAAGTACGCAACTTTATTATTGATTAAGGAGAGGAAAAATGAGTAAAGTGAGAAGAACATTTGTAACGGTATGCATAATACTGTGCCTTTTGTCTTTTGCTGCCGGTATCACACTGTATTTACCGCACGCTGAGAATGCCGTACCGGACGGTATAGCAGGAACAAAACAAATTGTCCTGAACGGAGATTTTGAAACTGCACAGGAAAAAAGCCCCGATGTGCGTATCGGGGAGGACGGGAGCGTTGTGCCTAGCGTAGATATGTCGGGTATGTATGTCATAAACAATATCTATGCAGGAACCAATCATGTGTTTTTTACAGAATACAACGCTTCCAAAGACAAGTATTACGATACTTCTGAGAATACGATACAGGAGGCAAAGAAAGTATTGTCTTTTGCCTCCGGCCAAGGACACAACGACAGTTCCGCGATAAAGGTAGATTACAGCAAATTTGTTGCAAATACATCCAGGAATTTGGAGCTTTCACCGAAATATCGTGTTTCTGCAAGTGAATTGCAAATAGGGGAAGCAACAAAATATTATGAGATCAGTTATTGGGCAAAAGCAGAATCGGGTATGGATAAGAACCTTTATACTCGTCCCCATTTCAGTTTTTTGCGCGGAAGCAACAGCGAATACGGAAATCCGTGGTATGCTCAGAATCTGGTTTCTACTGAGGCGGCGATTCAATATACGTTGCTGGCTCCTGCCGACGCACAAGCGACGGAATGGATCCGGTTTAAGAGTGTTATGTCTGTTCGGTTAGGGGACGACGATCATGTTTATTTCAAAGCAAGTCTCGGGGAAGAAGAGCGTGATTTGGGTATTGCACCGAATTTCGGGCAGGGCAGCACCGATTCCTTTGTCATAGAGTTTGTGAGTTTGACACAAGAAGGTTACCTGCCGCAAGTTCCGGTCTATTTGGATGATATAACCGTGTGCGAGTATTTTCCCAAATACGATGCAACGGTAACCGTATATGATGCGCAAGAGCAACCGTTAGCGGGCGCAACGCTGACGGTAAAAAACGATGACGGAGTTGTTTCAGAATACGCAACGGTGACGGATAACGGTGACGGTACATATACGATCGCAAATTTATATGATAACGACGTCAATATTGTGTACGCGCAAAAAGACGGTATTGCGTTGGGACAGGTGCTGGTAACCGGCGATAATCGGAATGTCTCGGCAGGGCCTTTTTCCAAATCTCTGCAGATCGAAGGGGCAGAGGGAGAGGTGACGCTGACTTTTTCACCTGCAGGCGGCACTTACCAGGCAGATGAAGATACGCCCGGCAAATATAATTTAAAGTTGTATGAAGAAACATCGGTAACGATCGCAGCCGATTACAGTTTATCCAAAACCATAAACATAACGGCATCATCTCCGGATTTGATTCAGGTGCAGCTTGAGAGCGCTCTGGTTGAAGGAAATCTTTTAGCGGATGCAGACAGTAATTTTGTAAACGCAAATGCGGTTTCACAACAAGCGCGCCAACTGTATAAATTCAGCAGCGTTGTCGGAGAAGATGTGAAATTATCGCATTCAGACGAATATGGGTATACGGGCACCAATTCTTTAAAAGCGGAAATTGCAAATCAAAACTATATCAATTTTACTTTGTTTGACGGAGAAAACGGGATCGAATCGGATCAGTACTATAAAATTACGCTCTATGCGTATGCTCCGCAAGCATTCGGCACAGACGATTCTTCGTTGCTTTATTTTGCGTTTTCTCCGAAACTGCAGAGGACGAGCGGGTCTTTTGGTTTTGTGCCTTCCGATGCGTGGAGCGATTATAAAACATACTGCGTCATCGGCAATAAAGGAGTTGCAGGCGGCTGGACAAAGATAGAAACAGAGATATTTTATTCTTACGATCAGGAAAGAGACAAATTTACTTACAATTTAGGCGGGCAAACGCAATCAATCACGAATGTTGAAAGTATCGAATCGATAGATTTTGAGCTGCTGGCGGCGACCGGAACGGGCGGAACCGTTCTGTATATAGACAGTGTTTCCTTGATTGAATATGAAAAAGTTATAACGCAGAGTGATTTTTCGTCTAACTATATCAAAGACGGAGATATTGAAACAGGTAGCAGTTTGTCCGAGGTGCCGGGCGTCAACAATGCATTTGCATTTACGGGAACAACTACCGGGACGGCCGAGCAGACTTCAGAGGAAGTAAAAAACGGCGAATATGCTATGAAACTCCAATTTAAACAGCAGAACTACTTTGCTTACAGATTCGCCAGTTCCGGTGCTGCTGCTCAGACTGCGTTCCCCGCCGATGTAAACTATAAGATTTCCGGATGGCTGAAATCGAACGAGGCAAGTACTCTTTATATAGGCTTTATGGTCGGATTTAAGGATGAGAGCAACGGTCCTACAATCATGGCATATCTTACGACAAGTTATTCCAAAGACGAAGAAGGGAACCTGTATAAAAATGAAAGGCAATTTGATTTTACAACGGGCAGCAATTTTATGACGTATCAGTTTGCAAAAATAGAATTTGACGGAGTCAATACGGACTGGAAGAATTTTGAATCTGTCTTTTCTTATTCCATCAGCGAAGAAAATTATTTCAGTTATACGATCAACGGCAAGACGTACACGGTAACGGATGCAGAAGGGAATCCATTGTCTGTGCCCACGACGAGCGCATACGGTATCAGTTTTGTTCCCGGATCGGCAACCGAATCGTTCTATCTGGATTCGTTTTCCGTCTATTCCCAGTATGATGGGCAGATCACGGCGTATGATCAGGCAGGGGATCCTGTAACAGATGCAGAGTTGAAAATTACAGATGGGTTTGGAACAGACATTACGCAATCCGTTGATATAGATGACACGGAAAAGGCGGACGGCATCTATAAATTCCCTGACCTGTACGGACCTATTTCCGTCACGTTCGTAGGGTATGAAGGTATTATTGACCCAATCAAACTTGATTCGAACGCTCCCGAAAAAGTGGCGGAGCCTCCTTATACCGCGACATTGAAATTTCTTACTCCTTCGGGAGATGTGATCAAGTCGGGTATAGAAATAATTGTCACGCAAAACGGGGAGCCTGTCGGGTATGTAACATTTGATGAGCAGACGGGCATCTTTAAAATTGAAGATTTGGTCGGAGTGAATATTACCGTATTTGCAAGTTCTACGGATTGGCTTTTCCCTGTCAACAACTTTGTCTTGCAAAGGGGAGAAAATGAAATTACGGTTGCTGAAAAAGTTATGCCTGCTTATACTGCAACGATCACATTGAAAGATTCTTCGGGCAAAGGTATAGCCGGTGCGACCATAATCATCAAAAAAGATGGTGTGGCGGTAGGAACGGTCACGGAGCGCCAAAACGGGACGTATACGGTATCCGGCCTGAATGATGACGGGCTGACTGTTGAAGTGACAAAAGAGGGTTATTCTTTTGAGACAGGCAAGACTGTCAGTCGTTCTTCGGCTAATATTACGTTGACGGGAACCGTGACAGAGATCACGCAAGAGCCGCAGGGCGGATGCAACGGGAATGCTTCTTTGTATTCTTGTGTGATTTTGTCGATCGTGTTGTTGGCGGGTGCCGTTGCAATTACATTCAAAAAAAGGACGCAGCACAATGATTAAGAGCATTGCAAAATTAATCGCATGTGTGCTTACGGCGGTCGCGGCGCTGACATATGTCAGCGCCTGTGCGCCGCAAAAGAGCCAGGAAACAACGAATGAGCCCGTATGGGCATATGAAAAACAAAATATAGTTACGGGCGATTCTGTTTACAGTTTTTTCCCGGACGGATTGGACGATGTCGATCAGAAGATCCGCATCCAATCTCCGTCGTATTCGTTGCAATTAAATTCAAAAACAGGAAAGCTGGATAAAATTTTGCCGTTGGCTGCGCAAGGTGCCGGATATACGCCTGTCGAAGAAGAGCAAATGGATGACATCCTCGACATGAAATATACGTTTGAAAACGGATCTGATCGCTATGTGTCTTCGGGCAGAGTTTTAAAAAGCGGCTTACCTCGCGATACTTTATATGCAAGACTGATCGAAGGCGGCAGATATATGCAAAAAATCGATGTCTTGCGTATCGGATATAATTCGGAAGGACAAACGTCGCAGCCGGCATCAAATTATTTTGGGCGATTGGAAATTGCTGCAACATTGAATTACTTTGCTCTCGCGTATGAAACATATAACGGAACCGATACAGACGTTACAAATGCCGGGCAGTCGATGCAAATTACATTTGCGCCCGAATACAACATTTTGCATGAATATACGGCAAATGCGTTTACATTGTCCAGTCAGAGCGGAAAAGGGTTTACGTTTTATATCCCGAATATTTCAGGGGTAACAATGTCTTATTCTGTGGAAGGAAACGTAGTAACGTTTTTATCTGAAGGAACAGACATCCCTTCCAGCGTTTCGGAAAGTGCCGCGGATCCGTATTATGAGGGCTTTTCTGTTTTGATCCGCCCGTCTCTTGCTGCACAGATAGGCGACGCAACATTGTTTTACGATTATGGCAATATAGAGTCGGAAGCAACGCAGATCGCCCCGAATGCAGGCACTGTGCATCAGACAGGCTATGATGCACGGCGGGGTGTGTTTGTCGTGAATGTTGACAACATGATGAAAGAACGGGATCTGAGACCGGAAAGCGCTGCCTACGACAGGCTGGATTTTACCTTTACCAACAATAATTCATACGAGATTACAATACCGGTCGAGTTTGAAAAGAAAGTATCCGATACGACGAGTTTTAATTTTCCGCCGGTCGGTTATGCGCCTGTCATTCGCGAAGCTGCGACAGGCATACCTACCGGGATACAGGTTCAGGTATCCAAACAATGGCACTCCTTTTCAAGTATCAGCACCAAAGTCGAACCCGGCAATCCGAGTCAACTGGAAACGCGGCCTTGGTCGAGATGTTATATCATGCTGACCATTCCCGCAAATTCTTCCGTAAACTACGAATATACTGTACCGTATGATAAATGGGGCGATAATTGGGCGGTTTCGCATGCACAGTTAAGTATTATCGGCTGGGGCGGGAACTGGACATGGGACCAATCTGCGATCGGCAGTTATGGGGAAAGCGTGACATATGACCCCGATATGGTCTTAGGCAGAGCTATGATCAATGATGTGCGGCCGTTTCTCATGATCGATCCGACGCGTTCCACAAATAAATGGAGCTGGACGGGAAATGTGGGGGGAGCAGATTTTCTGGTCTATCACTCATATAATAACGGCCTTAGCACGACCAGACAGGCGGTTAATGCCATGAAAATCGACTATCGGTCGCCCGGACCGAACATGACGGATACTTCTTATATTGCTCTTTCCGAAGATCGGAAAATTGCGATGGAAATCAATATAAAAATGGGCAGAACGGACGATATTAACCGCACTTACTTTACATTGAAATATTATTTTTTGGAAGATGTTTCGTTTGACAAACTTGCTTTTTTCAAAATGTCGGCAGATGATTATGCGGCGAATAAATTTACGAAGTATGCGTATGGTGATGCAGAGGCGATTGCATACGAGGGCAATGTCAATACAGACGATCTTACCGTTCCTGCAGGCACTCTTGTAGAAGGGCAAAGCGGGATGGACATGAAAGGGAGCGCGCCTTGGTTTATGCAATACGACAGTGCGCTTGCGGAAAACCGCGGCAATGTGTTGTCTGTCGTTCGTCAGGCTGAAATCAATGCAAACGGAAAGGTTTTTGACTACCCTACATTCAGCATTATGAACACCATCAACAACAATTGTAACCAGATCGGATATGAGATCGTTCCGCCGTCAGAACTTGGCAACCAGATAAAGCGCGGCAGTACGTTCGAATATATTGTAGAATATTCTATTTTGCCCGCTCCAAGTGAAAAATTTAATAGCACGTACTATGGTTTCAGTGATTATTTGCTTGCGTCTACGGATAATTTCAATACGGCGAAATCGGCATTGCAACAGGCTTTCGGTAATTTAATTACTGCGGAAGCGATCGTAGGGGAGCTTTCCGGAACGTATCCCGTGACAATTATTTCAGACAATTCATCGGAAATTGTGGCTCAGTTTTTAATGACGGGAGGACTTGGCTATACCCCTGTTGTCATACAGGGACTGGAATCATATAAAACGTATCGCCTGCAGGTTAAAAACGGAAGCACATGGCAGGACATCGATCAGTCGATCATCGGAAACGATTTCTGGCAAACGCGAAAGATGGCGGACGGAAAATATGAGATCGTCTACAACGTTAAAAACAGCACGGCTGCAGATTTCCGAGTGACCAACGAATATCGCATGATCAAGGAGTGATAAGGTTCGTGAAAAGAAACGTTGACGTAACAATTTCACAACTTGCCAAATCAGGATTGAATCAACCGGAAAAGGTTGAAAATTTTAAAGATTTGGCGTTTGGGATGTTTGTGCATTGGAGTGCGGATTGTACGATTGGCAGCGTAATCAGTCACTGGATGATCGGTTGCGAAGAAAAACTGATCGATGAATTTGTTGAACGTCGTGCCCGGTGGTTTGATCCCCGATATTTTTGCGCAAAAGATCTTGCCGATTTGGCAAGACAATGCGGTATGAAATATCTTTGTTTTACGGCCAAGCATCACAATGGTTTTTGCATGTTTGATACAAAAACCACGCCCTTTAATATAATGAATACGGCTTACAAGCAAGATATTGTTGCGATGATCACGCGGGCATGTCGGGAAAACGGAATTATTCCGGGTTTGTATTTTTCGCCGTTAGATTTTTACTGGCAGTATTGCAAAGGCAGGGAACTGCACTTTAAAACTCCGGAAATGCTGCCGGAAAACAATCCGGACCTTATGGAATATAACAAGAAGCAGGTTGCAGAACTTTTGAACAATTACGGCGAGATCGGTATGTTTTTCTTTGACGGTCCGCCTGTCGGTCTGAAAGAACTTGTTTGGGAATTGCAGCCGGGATGTGTCATCACACGCGGTGAGATGGAAACTCCGGAACAGGAAATTCCCGAACAAGGCTTTCAAGAGGCATGGGAGACTTGTCACACGATCGGGTCGTCCTGGGGGTATAAGCCGTACGGAGATAAATTATCTTCTCCGTTACAAATTATTGAAAAATTGATCGAAGTACGCTCAAAAGGCGGGAATTTTCTTCTCAATATTTATCCGGATCCGATGGGTAGGATTCCTGAACAGATCGAAGGGATCCTACGTGAAGTGGGGTTGTACCTTTTTTTCAACGCAGAGGCGATATATAATGTTCGTCCGTATCGGATTCATCGAGAAGGCAATATATTTTTTACCAAAGCAAAAGATGAACCGACGGTATATGCTTTTATCACAGGCAGAAAATGGGACTTTGGCATCGAATACGGTCCCACAGATGAAGACTGGAAGGAAATTCGTTTCGATGTAACGATCAAAAGCATTCATATCTGCGATAAGACGGAAGTAGAAATAGTCGGACAATCCGGAAAAGTGGTTGAGCACAGGCCAAGAGCGGATGTAAAGACAAGGTTTTATCAGGATGAAACGGGACTGCATATCAATGCATTGCTTGCAATGCGGCCGCAGGACGACAGGCAATGGCCGTATCCGGTTGTATTCAGGATAACACATGTTATGTAAGGCTTGAGGAGATTAAATCGACGTGAATAAAAAAAAATTAATTTTTATTTTAACTCTAATTTTAGCAACATGTGTGTCAGCTTGCGGGCATATGGATACTACGGAGAAAGCACCGCCCGAGCCCAGCCTTTTGAAGGATGCATACGAGTGGATTCAAAAAGAAAATATAATTGAAACAGAACAGGCTTATTTTCAAGAAGGGGTCAATTTTGAATCCAAATTGTTTAACTCTGTAGAGTACAAATCTGCAGATGAAAAATACAAAAAACTGTACGAAAATGTACAGGGGATTTATTTTGAGGGAGCAAAACTTAAGGATGGAACCTCCTCTGAAATATTTGCATATTTGGGAATGCCGAAAAGTGCAACTCCGACAAATCGGGTTCCCGGAGTCGTATTGGTACATGGCGGAGGCGGTACTGCGTTTGCGGCATGGGTCAATGAATGGGTAAAACGAGGGTATGCAGCGATTGCTTTTGATTCGGAAGGATATACTCCGGAACCGACAAAAGAAATTCTGGGTGCAGCGCAGGTAAAGCATAAAAATAGCAGGGGTGGTCCTAATAACGATCAATACCAGTTGAGTGCAACACAGGCCGTTGAAGATACGTTTTTATTCCATGCGACATCAGCGGCAATTGCATCCAATACGATTTTGCGCAATCTTGATGTTGTGGATCCTTCCAAAGTAGGAATTACGGGCATTTCCTGGGGTGGTGTCATTGCTTCTGTCGCAACGGGATATGATGATCGTTTTGCATTTTCAGTGCCAGTATATGGCTGTCTGAATTTAGTAGGAAGCCATGGTATTTTCGGTGATTTGTATGAGAAGCAAGAAAAAGCGCGCATATGGGACGATTCAACACCCTATGCAGAGCGACTTACGCCTACTTTGTGGATAAACGGTACGCAAGATCAGCATTTTTCTGCTGACGCGACAAATCTTTCTTATTTGCAAGGGAAACAAGCATTGATGAGTTTGCAGTACGGATTGGCGCACGGACATAAATTTGACATCGAAGAAGTATATCGTTTTGCTGACAGTGTAGTAAGACAAGGTACAAAATTAATTAAAATTACGAAGCATCCAACTTTTGATGATGCGACAATAGAATTTTTAATTCCGATAGGAGTAAGTGTCAGCCAGGTAAAGATGTATCTTTCCGAAAGTCTGTTTCCCGAAACAAATACTTTTTGGGTACAGCAAAGTGTTGATTACGCAGAAGGGAAAACCAAGGCATTAGTAATAGAGGAAAGATATAATATGTTTTATTTTGAAATTACGGACATCTATGGTTGTAAGATTACATCTGCAATCGCTTATAGATAATATGAGTAAGGGGAATGGAGTTTTTATGAAAATATTACAAAAATTTATAGGAATTTGTTTGTTGTTGTCTTTATTTCTTGCCGTTTGCGCCTGTGCGGACGAAACGGAACAGGAGCCGCAAGGACCGGAACAAACGCAAGAAGACTTATATTTGGATTTTTCCGGAGATTTGGATTACATACCTATAAATTATGCGAAGAGGGAAGACGAAATGCAGGTACAATATTGGTGGGACAGAGCACGTTTGGAAACGACGGATCACTTTATGCTTATTACTTCGGTTGCATCCAGAAGTACGTTATCGCAAAATCAATATAAAAACATGTTCTACAGTGACGGAGAGACAGAACTCTCTTTTGACAAAATGTTTGTAGAAAATATGTATTTTGATGATGCGGCATTTGATTACGCTGTAAAAATCGCATTGTCTGATTACGATTATAAAGAGGTATATCTGAATCTTGCTCGTCCGGAGGGGCTTTCGGACGAAGATTTTGAACTTGCCTTGATAAATGCGGCAAGCTCCATTCGCAAATATGCACCCTATTGCAGGATTGCTTATGTTTCTGCACGTTCGTCAGACAAGGAACTTTTTGCCGGTTTGAATATAGATCAGTCGTACGAGTTGAATACTTTGGAAGAAGCGATAGAGGCAATGCAAAACTGTACCCACGTAATTTCTGCGGGAACGCACGAAAATCCGGCAAAGTGCCGTGAAACGCAAAAATGGATCAATATTGGTTTTGTGAATGCCAACATGGCGAAAGAGCAAAAGCGTGTTCTTTTGATCGGAGACTCTATATCTCAGGGATATTATCCGTTTGTTAAGGAATTGTTGCCCGATTATGCGATCGATTTTTATCAGACGAGTAAAGGGCTTGATGATAGCGGACTTTATAGCGAACTGGAATTCATTTTTTCACAGTATGACTATGATCTTATTCATTTTAACATAGGATTGCATTTGCATACCGTGACGACCGAAACCTACGGAGATTATTTGGACGGTCTATGTACGAAACTGATCACGTACGAAAAAAATGCTAAATTGATGTTTGCTACGACCACACCTGCCGGATATCCTTATTCAGATGCGAATAATGGGTCGATTTTAAGTTTGAATGCTACGGCAAAAAATATATGCGCACAGAAAAATATTCCGATAGACGATTTGTTTCAATTGGTTAAGGAAAAAAATCTGACAAAATTAAGTGAAACGGATACGTTGCACTTTTCTCAGGAAAGCTATAAAATTTTGGCCGATCAAGTAGCCGTGAGCATTAAGGAGAATATACAATGATAATCAAAGATCATGAAGTGATTTTTTTTAACGGAGATTCCGTTACGGATTGCGGGCGGGACAGACAGGACAGATATTCTTTGTCCGGATATGTTTCAATGATATCTGATAAAATAAAGAAAAAATATCCGGATCTTGTTTTTGAAATTTTTAATCGGGGTATTTCGGGAAACAGATCCTGTGATGTTTTGAGCAGAATCGATGAGGAATTGAGAGAAATTCAGCCTACCATGTTCGTTTTGCTGATCGGCATTAACGATACTTGGAGGAGATACGATGCAAATTCTCCGACACAAGCGGAAGAGTATGCCGCCAATGTGGAACAGATCATACTTAAAGTAAAAAATTATACGGAAAAGATCGTGCTTATGGAACCCTTTCTGTCGGGGGCAGGAGAGGATAAAATATTTTTTTATGAAGATCTTGGACCGAAACTGCTTAGGTTGCGCGCGATAGCTAAAAAATACGGCTTGGAATATATTGCCTTGGACGGGCGTTTCGCCGAACAAGCGGCGATTTGCGAAGTGCCTTTGACAAAGGACGGGATCCATCCCACAGAGGCCGGACAAGAATTTATTTCTGATCAGTTTATTGAAAGGCTGCACAGAGGATAAAATGAAAGAAATAGTTTTTGAATACAACGGATTTGAAGCTATAATACGGATCCCGGAAAATGCAAACGGTAAATGGATCTGGAAGACGGAATTTTTTGATGCATTTGACAAAGCAGAAAGAGCCTTGATGGAATTGGGATATACGCGTGTTTATTACAGGATCAGTAATCGTTACGGAAGTGTACAGGCTGTTCGACTGATGCACGCATTTCATAGGCACCTTATCAAAGAGTTTGGGCTTCGGCAAAAATGTATTTTATTCGGATTCAGCCGTGGCGGGTTGTATGCTTTCAATTACGCCTTGTTTTATCCGGAATATGTTTCCAAAATATATTTGGATGCTCCGGTCCTCGATTTGAAAACATGGCCTTTAGAAGATTCGGCAGAGCAAAAAGAGATGCTGGCCGAATACAATTTGGATAAGGCTTTGCTGCAAAGCTTTACACAGAATCCGGTGGATAATCTCAAAGAGTTTTTTCAAAATCAAATTCCGCTTCTCATTGTTGCCGGCTTAGCGGATGAAGTTGTTCCTTTTGAAAGCAATTCTTTAAGGGTAATACGATTCTGCGAAAAAAATAAAATCCCGATCACTTATTATCTGAAACCGAACTGCAAGCACCATCCTCATTCGCTGGAAGACATTTCAAGCATCATCACCTTTTGTGAAAACGATGTATAGTTGAAAACAAAGAGCTTCAAAAAATTTTGGCGCTCTTTTGTTTAGCCCAAAGCTCATATTGTTTATATGAAGGACATTTTGCAATTGACAGAATGCAGCTGAATAATAAATACAAATGTTTTTACACGCGGCATTATTGGTTGAGAATGGTTTTCTTCGCGGTATATAGGAGAAAAATAACTTTAAGGAGCAGAATGGAATATGAATAAAGTAAAGTTCGGTATTATCGGAGTGGGTAATATGGGAAGTCAGCATATGGGATTTTTCTATGAAGGAAAGATCAAAAACGGCAAAGTGACGGCAATAGCCGATTCCAATCCGGAAAAAATCGAGGCAATCAGAAAAAAATACCCGGGGAATTATGTATGTTATTCTTCCGGGGAGGAGATGATAGACAAGGCAGACATAGATGCAGTTATTGTTGCCGTACCGCACTATGATCATCCGTCTTTGACGATCCGCGCATTGGAAAAGGGACTCAATGTTATCTGCGAAAAACCTGCCGGAGTTTATACAAAGCAAGTAAGGGAAATGAATTGTGTTGCGGAAAAAAGCAAAGGATTGTTTACGATGATGTACAATCAGAGAACAAATCCTCTGTATAAAAAAATGCACGATCTTATGCAAAGCGGAGAATTTGGTGAAATCCGCAGGGTAAACTGGATCATCACGAATTGGTTCCGTACGCAGTTTTATTATGATTCCGGTTCATGGAGAGCGACGTGGAAAGGGGAAGGCGGTGGAGTTCTTCTCAATCAATGCCCGCATCAGCTCGACCTTTTGCAGTGGATTTGCGGCATGCCAAACAAAGTTCGTGCGTTTTGTCATTTTGGAAAATGGCATAACATTGAAACAGAGGATGACGTTACCGCCTATTTTGAATTCCCGAACGGCGCAACGGGGGCATTTATCACTACAACGGGAGACGCTCCGGGAACAAATCGTTTTGAAATTCTTTGTTCCCGCGGCAAACTGGTCTGTGAAAAGGATACGCTGACGGTGTATCGTTTAAATGAGGATTTGCAGGATTTTCTGCTTACGGTAAAAGACGGTTTTGCTTATCCGCAATATACGGAAGAAGTAATCCCTCAAAGAGGAAACAATCCTCAACATGTAGGAATTATCAATAATTTTGCCAATGCGGTGCTTGGTCTTGAACCTTTGTATGTAAAAGGAGAGGAAGGATTGCAGTGTGTGGAGCTTATGAATTCCATGTTATTATCTTCGTGGGAAGATAAAACGATATCTCTTCCCATTGAAGACGACTACTATTATCAAGAACTTGCGAAAAGAATTGTATGTTCCAAAGAGAAGACAGGGAAAGATTTACTTATCGATAATTCAATGTCTTATGGCGGTACAAAATGAGCAGAAATTTTTTTGGGAATTCTATATTGCTATATTCGCAAAGTGCGGAAATAATTTATAAGGAAATAAAAGAGCTTTCGATTATCGACTATCACTGCCACCTTGACCAAAGTATGATAAAAGCGGACGCAGCCTTTTCGGACATCGGGGAGTTGTGGCTTTCGGGAGATCACTACAAATGGCGCGCCATGCGCCTTTGCGGGGTGGACGAGTCGTATATCACGGGCAAGGCAAGTTTTCACGACAAGTTTATCAAATATGCGGAAATTGTCCCCGCGCTTGCGGGAAATCCGCTCTATTACTGGACGCATCTGGAACTGAAGCAAATTTTTGATATCACAGAGCCGCTGAATCAGGAAAGTGCCGAGCGCATTTACAAACAAGCAAATGAGAAGTTGAAAGAGATCAGCGTCTCCACGCTTTTATCAAAGTACAAAGTGGAATACGTTGCTACGACAGACGATCCGTGTGACGATCTTTCCTCGCACGGAAAATACGGCAATACAGTCGTCGCTCCCACCTTCCGCCCCGATAAATTGCTGGATTTCGGGGGTGCGTATCTGCAAAAACTTGGCAAAACGGTGGGATATGAGATAGCAACGCTTGCCGATCTTCTGCATGCGGCGGAAGATCGGTTGCAGTATTTTGTGTCGCACGGCTGTAAAATCTCCGACCACGGTTTCTTACACTTTCCGACAACGCGATACATTGATGCAGGGGAAGCGGAAAATATTTTCCAAAGGCGGGGTGAGCTTTCCAAGGAATACCATGAAGCTCTGTTCGGGTATGTTCTTGTCGAACTTGCCAAACTCTATAAAAAATACGGCGTCATCATGCAGATGCATTTTGCGGTTAAGCGCAATGTCAACAAAAAAATGTATGTAAAATGCGGTGCGGATGCGGGGTTTGACGTCATTGCGGACGGTTCGAGCATCGAGGACGTCATCGAGTTTTTCAAACAGCTTTCGGATGAGGAGCGTCCCGAAACCATCCTTTATACCCTCAATGATGCAGGACTTTCTTCACTTGCCTGCCTTACGGGCGCTTTTGGCCATGTAAAGATGGGTGCGGCGTGGTGGTTCAATGACACGGTACAGGGGATACGGAAAAATCTTTCGACTATTGCAGAATATTCGGCGCTCGGCACGAACTTTGGAATGCTGACGGACAGCCGCTCTTTCTCATCGTATGCGCGGTTTGATTTCTTCCGCCGTATTCTCTCGGATTATCTCGGAGATCTCGTTGAAAAAGGGGAATACGATATGGCGGCGGCAAAACAAATAGCCAAAAATATCTGTTATTATAACATCAAAGAAGCGCTCGGCTTATGAAAATGACCATATAATTATATGGGAAAAGAACGCATCCCTTGTATAGATAGAATAAATGGTAAAATTTATTTAAATAAGGAACATGAAAATGAAAGATGTTTTGAATTTTGGAGCTATTGGTGACGGGGAGACCGATTGTACGGAAGCTATTCAAGCTGCGATAGATGAGGCAGCCGCTGAAGGGGGTGGCAGGGTCTATTTCCCGGCCGGGAAATATTTATCCAGAACAATTTTTTTGAAAGATAACTGTGTTTTGCGGTTGGAGAGCGGGGCAGAACTGCTTGCAAGTTTAGATTATCGTACTTATGGACATCCGGATAGGAAACCGCTATGGTTTAGCGGAAGCGGAAATCCGATGTGGACACAATACTGGGCCTTTATTATTGCGGTCAAAGCAATGGGGGTTGGTATTGAGGGAAACGGCGTTATCAATGGTCGAGGAAAGTATAAGGCAAATTTCCCAAATCCGGAAGATCCTGAAAAGCGCAGGCCTTTTTTGGTCATATTTGATCGCTGTAAAGATTGTTTTCTGCATGATATTACCCTTAAAGATCCTGCATGTTATAATTTTTTGGGCTTTGATGTGCGAAACATGCAAATCCGAGGCGTGAAGGTGCTTTCCCGAGAATCTGGGAACGGAGACGGGTTGGATTTCGATGGAGGCAGAGATGTCACGATTTCTGATTGTTATGTGGATGCGGGAGACGATGCAATATCACTGAAAACTACAAAAAAAGGAGAAATCTGCGAGAGATTTGCGATCAGCAACTGTATTCTTAAATCGTGCTGGGCGGCAATTCGATTCGGGACAGAATCAACAGATACAATGCGCGATATTACAGTTTCGGGCTGCGTTTTTGAAAATTGCCGTGACGGTCTGAAAATACAGTCTTGCGGAGGTGCGTTGTATGAAAACATGGTTTTTTCTTCGATTACAATGCGTAACGTCATTCGGCCATTCTTTATTACAGCGAATCGTTTTCGCATGAGCTGTGATGAAGAAGAGTTTTGGCCGAAAGGAAGTCGTATACAGGATCTTATATTTTCAGACATTGTTGTGGATATGCCGTCAGACGGAAAAATGTATGATCATACCGGTTTTGTTGTAAGCGGGACAAAAGATAATATTATCAGCGGACTTTCTTTCCGAAATGTTAAAGTAAAATTTTACGGGGATGGAAAACCAAAGAATCTGGATGTCCCGCAACTGTATGATTACAGTCAGCAATATCCTGAGATGCCTCATCTGGGAGAGCTTCCCACCGGTGGAGTCTTTGTGAGATATGCGGAAAATATTATGTTTTCCGACTGCTCGTTTACATATAAAAATCCTGATCCTCGTCCTGTTATGTTTTGTGATCATGCAGGTGTCAGCCTCGTGAATACAATGTTGCAGTCTGGTGTTCAGGAATATTGTTCAAAAATAGAAGGCGCAGATACAATTCCATTGATCGCGGAAGAAAAAGGTGTTTTGCAGCGTTCTTACGAAAAAGCGGAAAAGTTTTATTGTTTTGCTCAACAGATGGCAGCGCTTGCAGACCGCGCCCTTTCCTTAAAAAACAGGAAAGAGTACGGTTATGATAAGAAGATTACGTTGCCGGAATATGAAACAGGATATCTATTGGTAAGTGTGCTCGGCGATTTGGAATTGTTTTTGGAAGATAAACCTGTCAGAATCAGCGCGCCGGGAAATTATGAGCGTGGAAATCGTATTGTTGTAGAATTGCCGAAAGGAATAAAAGAAGTTTCTTTTAATACTGAATTTCGTGGAGAACCAACTTTATTTTTCTGGGAATAAATAAGTCTTGGTGCAAGACTTTATAAAAAGTGCGGCGTGTGATTATAATTTCTGATTTCTATTTGACGGGCTGTATATTTTTCTTAATAGTCCTTTAAACTACATAATCTACGATACTTTGCTTTTAGTTTTTATCGATGATTGCAACAAAACCGTAAAGCGAATGTCGATACTCCCGGTTCCTGGCACAGTCAGCAATGGAATACCCATTAACTTGCTGAGATTCAGACTACTCTATTCGTATTGTAGATTGGTTTTAACGATACTTGGAGAAAATATGATGCCAATTCATCGACTTCGGCAGAAACTTATGCAGAAAATATTGAAAAGATCATACGAGAGGTAAAAAATGTAGGACTGTTCTTGGCCGGAGACGGGATACATCCTACGGAGGATGGACAGGAATTAATTGCGGATAGAGTTGTTCATAGATTAGATAAAGAATGAAAGAAAATATAATAAGATATCTAAGAGGATTATTTTACTTATGAAAATGACCTTTCGCTGGTACGGGGAAAAGGACAGTATCCCTTTGCAGTACATAAAGCAGATCCCTGGAATGAGCGGCATCGTCACGGCGGTGTACGATACGCCCGTGGGGGAAGTGTGGGAAGAGGAAAAGATCGCGCGGTTAAAAACCCTCTGCGACGAGGCGGGGCTTGCGATGGAAGTCATCGAGTCGGTGCCCGTGCACGAGGACATCAAACTGGGCAAGCCTTCGCGGGATAAACTCATCGCCAACTACGCGCAGACAATACGAAATCTCGGAAAATACGGAGTGAAGTGCATCTGTTACAACTTTATGCCCGTGTTCGACTGGTTCCGTACCGACCTTCACTATGTGCAGGAAAACGGAGCTGTTTGCCTCGCGTACAAAGAGGCAGATTTTCAGAAATTAGACAAGCACAACTTGCGTCTTCCGGGTTGGGACGAGAGCTACACCCCTGAACAGCTCAGCGGTCTGCTCAAAGAATACGAGGGCATGACGCACGAAACCTTGTTTGCAAACCTCGTGTATTTCTTAAAGGGCATTCTGCCCGCCTGCGATGAAACGGAGATAAACATGGCGATCCATCCCGACGATCCTCCGTGGGATATTTTCTCTCTTCCTCGCATCGTGGGCAGGGAGGAGGATTACAATAAACTGTTTGCCGCGGTGCCGAACAAGCACAACGGCATCACTTTCTGCACGGGGAGCCTGGGCGCTGGCAGGTTCAACGATCTTCCGAAGATGGCGGCAAAGTATGCAAGTCGCATCTATTTTGCGCATTTAAGGCAGTTAAAGTTTGTAAATGAAACGGACTTTTACGAAAACGGACACAGGACGGCGGACGGAAACGTGGATATTTTTTCCATCGTCAAAGCGCTTGTACAAAACGGGTTTAACGGATATGTGCGTCCCGATCACGGACGAAATATCTGGGGTGAGGACGGAAAGCCTGGGTACGGCCTTTACGACCGCGCATTGGGAGCGGCATATCTGAACGGATTATTCGAGGCAGTCGAAAAAAATGGATAACGTATTGCAAAAAATAGAACAATTCAGGCTCGTTCCCGTGGTGACGATCGCGGAACAGAAAGATGCGGAGGGCATTCTCGGCGCGCTCTGCCGCGGCGGGCTTCCCGTTGCGGAGATTTGTTTCCGCACCGATTGTGCGGAAGAAGCCATCCGCCTTGCGGCGGAAAAATTTCCGCACATGCTTGTCGGCGCGGGGACGGTCATCAACGGGGAACAGTGCAGGCGTGCGCTTGCCGCAGGGGCAAAGTTTATCGTGTCCCCGGGCTTGTCCGCGGAAGTCGCAAAAGTATGTCAGGAAGAGAATGTTCCTTATCTACCTGGCGTTGTTACGCCTACGGAGATCATGCAGGCGCTTTCCCTGGGATTGACACAGCTCAAATTTTTCCCCGCGGGAAATTACGGCGGGCTGAAAACCATCAAGGCGCTTTCCGCGGCGTTTCCGCAGGCTCGGTTTATGCCTACGGGCGGCGTCAGCCTGGAAAATGTCAATGAATATCTCTCCTTTTCCAAAATTTTTGCCTGCGGCGGGAGCTGGATGGTAAAAGGAAACGCAGAAGAGATCGAAAAAAGTACGCGCGCGGCCGTTGCCGCGGTAAAAGGAGGATCACATGATACCATTTAAAGTCAATTTAACAGACAAGGTCATTGCCATCACGGGCGCAGGCGGAATTATCTGCGGCGAGTTTGCGCGTGCTTTGGCGGAGTGCGGCGCAAAGGTTGCGCTTTTGGACATCAATTTCGACGCTGCAAAACAAATCGCCGACGAGATCGGGGACAATGCCATCGCAGTTCGCTGCGATTGTTTGAATAAAGAGAGCATCGTAGAAGCAAAGGAGACGATCGAAGAATCGTTCGGGAAAGTGAATTTTCTCATTAACGGTGCGGGCGGAAACAATCCGCGCGCAACGTGCGATAACGAGACAATGTCTCCCGAAACGGACGCGGACATCAAAAACTTTTTCAAGCTGGAAGAGAGCGGAATAAAATTTGTGTTCGATCTCAATATCACGACGGCCTTCCTTGTCACACAGGTGTTTGCGGAAGAGATGGTCAAAACGGGCGGGAACATCATCAACATATCCAGCATGAATGCGTACCGACCTCTCACTAAAATTCCCGCATACTCGGCGGCAAAGGCTGGTATTTCCAACTTCACGCAGTGGCTGGCGGTGCATTTCGCGCCCTGCAATATCCGTGTGAACGCGATTGCACCGGGATTTTTTGTGACCAACCAAAACAGAGGGCTCCTCTTTGATGAAAAGGGGAAACCCACGGCGCGCACGGCAAAAATTTTGGCGGCAACGCCGATGAAAAAATTCGGGGAGATCTCCGATCTTACGGGTGCGCTTCTGTGGCTGGCGGACGACAAGGCGAGCGGGTTTGTGACGGGTACGGTCATTCCCGTAGACGGCGGATTTTCGGCATACAGCGGGGTTTAAGGGAAAAAATGAAAGTAGTGACATTTGGCGAAATTATGATGCGTTTGCAGCCGCCGGATAATATGCGTATCGTTCAGTCAGGCCTATTAGAATTTACGTTTGGAGGAGCCGAAGCAAATGTTGCAGTATCGCTCGCAAACTTTGGCGAAGAGGCAGACTTTATTTCTAAAGTGCCGAATAACGAAATAGGACAGGCAGCAATCAACAGTTTACGCCGATACGGAGTTAGCACCGTAAACGTAGTGCAAGGCGGTGAACGACTTGGGATCTATTTTTGCGAAAAAGGGGCGTCGCAGAGACCGAGTAAGGTGATCTATGACCGAGCATATTCGGCAATTTCACAGGCAAGGACAGAAGATTTTGATTGGGATAAAATTTTTGATGGAGCGGATTGGTTTCATTTTACGGGAATTACGCCGGCGCTGGGGAAAAATGTTTTTGAAATCTGTGTAGAAGCCTGTAAAAAAGCAAAGCAAAAAGGGATAAGAATTTCAGCCGATTTAAATTACCGCAAAAAACTTTGGACAAAGGAAGCGGCGAATAAGGCGATGAGTAAGCTGTGTCAATACATTGACGTTTGCATAGCAAATGAAGAGGATGCAAAAGATGTATTCGGGTTCGAAGCTCAGAATACGGATATAGAGAGAGGAGAACTTGATCGAGAGGGGTACAAATCGGTTGCAGAACAATTGACAGACCGGTTTGGGTTTGACTATGTGGCGATCACACTCCGCGAATCGAAATCTGCAAGCGACAACAGTTGGTCGGGAATGTTGTATGATGGACAAAAAAAGCAAGCATACTTTTCAAAAAAATATGAGATGCATATAATTGACCGAGTTGGCGGGGGCGATAGCTTCGGAGCAGGGTTAATATATTCTCTGAGGAAGGGTTATGATAATCACAGATGTATAGAATTTGCGGTTGCGGCAAGTTGTTTGAAACACACGATCGGTGGGGATTACAACATTGTAAGTGTTGCGGAAGTGGAAGCGTTGGCTGTAGGCAGCGGTTCGGGGCGAGTTCAACGTTAAGGCAAAAATACATAAATAATTTGTAAAATTTTTGTGATATCAAAAAAGGGTGTGGCTGTCCATGTAACTTAAAGCAGCGTGTTCAATAAAAATATAATATAACTATTTGCTTTTTCCATTGAAGGAAAA
>CATYEP010000002.1 GCA_958405585.1 uncultured Eubacteriales bacterium | reverse complement strand
CATCATAGCTGCGGAAAGGATGGTCGCGATCGGGTTGGCAAGGTCTTTGCCTGCGATGTCGGGCGCGGAACCGTGGATGGGTTCGTAGAGTCCGCGTTTGGTCGCACCCAGCGAAGAGGATGCAAGCATGCCGATGGAACCCGTGATCATGGCGGCTTCGTCGGAAAGGATATCGCCGAAAATGTTGGAAGTGAGCACTACGTCGAACTGCGACGGGTTTTTCACGAGCTGCATGGCGGTATTGTCAACGAGCATGTCTGTCAGTTCCACGTCAGGGTAATCTTTTGCAACTTCATGCACAACTTCTCTCCACAGACGGGAGGATTCCAGAACGTTTGCTTTGTCGATCGAGGTCACGTGGTGACGGCGTTTGCGCGCCAGCTCGAAAGCGATCTTTGCAATGCGTTTAACTTCTTCCACGCTGTATTTTTCGGTATCGTAAGCAAATTCACCGCCTTCACCGACGCCTCTGCCGCGTTCACCGAAATAGATCCCGCCGATCAGTTCGCGTACGACGACCATATCGATACCTTTTTCTGCGATGTCTTTGCGGAGCGGACAAGCGCCTGCAAGCGCGGGGAAAAGTTTGGCGGGACGCAGGTTGGAATAAAGTCCGAGCGCTGCGCGGATCTTCAAAAGTCCCGCTTCGGGACGGAGATGTCCCGGAAGATTTTCAATGCGCTTATCGCCGACGGCTCCGCCGACTGCACCGAGCAGAACGCTGTCGGATGCGAGGCAGCGGTCGATCGTGTACTGGGGCAGGGGTTCGCCCGTCTTTTCGATGGCGCAAACGCCCATCAGAAGCTGTTCGAACTCAAATTCATGTCCGAACTTTTCGCCGATTTTCTTCATTACCGCAATGGCGGCATCTGTGATCTCGGGGCCGATCCCGTCGCCCGCGAGTACTGCTATATGTTTTTTCATAAAATTACCTCTTTTTGGACTTTCGCTTATAATTTCAAGATACGTCAGGCAGAAATATTGCCGGATTTTTGAAAGTACCGATGCGCTTTCCGCCTTATTTTGCTGCTTTGATGGAAGCGATCAGACCGCCCTTGTCGATGATGTTCTGAATAAATTCGGGGAAGGGTTCTGCCTTGAAGGTCTTTCCTGTCGTTTCGTTGACGATCTCGCCCTTGGAGAGGTCGCAGGATACGACGTCGCCCGCTTTGATGTTGGCGACTGCTTCGGGACATTCGAGAATGGGGAGCCCGATGTTGATGGCGTTGCGGTAGAAAATACGCGCAAAGGAATTGGCGATGACCAGCGAAATACCGCTCGCTTTGATGGCGATAGGGGCGTGTTCGCGGGAAGAGCCGCAGCCGAAATTATCCTGCGCGACCATAATGTCGCCTTTTTTTACTTTCTTTACAAAATCTTTGTCGATGTCTTCCATGCAGTGGGACGCAAGCTCCGTTTCCGAAGTCGTGTTCAGATACCGTGCAGGAATGATAACGTCCGTATCGACGTCGTTACCGTATTTGAAAACAGTGCCTTTAACTGTCATAATAGTCTCCTCGTTTTAAAATTTCATACATCCGCCGTTTGCGGCAGTGGAATGGTTTTTGCTTCGAAAAGCGATCAGACTTCGTCGGGGGTAGCGATCTTTCCTGCGATTGCGCTTGCCGCCGCCACGTAAGGGGAAGCAAGGTATACTTCGCTGTCAACGTGACCCATGCGCCCGACAAAATTGCGGTTTGTGGTTGCAACGGCGCGTTCGCCTGCCGCAAGAATACCCATATGCCCGCCCAGACACGGCCCGCAGGTCGGGGTAGAAACCACGGCGCCCGCGTCAATAAACACGTCAAACAAACCTTCGTGCATCGCCTGTTTCCAAATGGTGTTGGTGGCAGGGATCACGATGCAGCGTACGCCTTTCGCAACGTGTTTGCCTTTGAGAATGTTCGCCGCAATGCGCAGGTCGGAAATATGTCCGTTTGTGCAGGATCCGATTACGACCTGGTCGATCTTCACGTCGCCCCACTCTTCGGGCGTTCTCGTGTTTTCGGGCAGGTGAGGGAAAGAAACGGTGGGTTTGAGCGTTGCAAGATCTACTTCGACCACGCGTTCGTATTCCGCATCCGCATCCGCTTCAAATACGCGGATCTCGCGTTTGAATCTGCCGTTGAGATATTCGCGCGTCACGTCGTCGACAGGGAAAATTCCGTTCTTGGCACCCGCTTCGATCGCCATGTTGCAGATGGTGAAGCGGTCGTCGATGGAAAGGTACTGAATGCCGTCTCCGACAAATTCCATCGATTTATACAGCGCGCCGTCCACGCCGATCAACCCGATGATGTGCAGAATGATGTCTTTGCCGCAGATATATTTTGCGGGCTTGTTTTTCAGTACGAATTTGATCGCGGAAGGAACTTTGAACCAGCATTTATTGCTCATCATGCCTGCCGCCATATCCGTGGAGCCGACGCCCGTCGAAAATGCGCCGAGTGCGCCGTACGTGCAGGTGTGACTGTCTGCGCCGATCACGAGATCGCCCGCACCGACCAGTCCCTGTTCGGGCAAAAGTGCGTGTTCAATTCCCATCCGCCCCACGTCAAAGAAATTGTCAACCCCGAATTTGTTTGCAAAATTGCGTACCGTTTTGACCTGTTCCGCCGCCTTGATGTCCTTGTTCGGCGTAAAGTGATCCATGACCATGCTCACCCGCTCAGGACATTTGATGCAGGAAAACCCTGCCTTTTCAAATTCTTTTACCGCCACGGGCGAGGTGATATCGTTGCCGAGCACCATGTCCAGCTCCGCGTTGATCAATTGACCTGCCTTCACGCTTTCGAGTCCTGCATGGTAGGCAAGGATCTTCTGAGACATTGTCATTCCCATAGAAATTGTATCTCCTTCGAAAAAATCATTTTTCCATTGCTTTTTTGTTGCTCTATTATATCACATATGATATAATTTGTAAACGATTTATAAAATAGATAATTTTAATTATGCTAATCGGTATTTTCGATTACATGGCGAGGCGGGAATGAACAGTGAATCGATCAAGACGTTTATCATGCTTTCCAAGCTGAAGAATTTTACGCGCACGGCGGAGCGTATGTATGTGGCGCAGAGTACGGTCACAAACCGCATTGCGGAGCTGGAGAACGAGACGGGGCAGAAACTTTTCACGCGGAAGCAGGGCGGGGTAGAGCTGACGGAAGAAGGCCAGTTGTTTTTGAGTTATGCGTTGCGCATCAACGATCTGGAAGAAAGTTTTATCCGCGAGGTGAACTCGGCGGCGCGGTATGAAAAACAGCTGCGCGTCGGGGCGATCAATGCAGTGTATGAGAGCAGTTTGTATCCGCTTTTGAGCGGGTTTTTCCGAAAACATAAGGATGTGGCGCTGAAAGTAGTTCTCGGGCATTCGCTGGATCTGTTGCAGATGTTGCAGGATAATATTTTAGATGTGGCGTTTTCCTATCTTCCGCTGAAAAAGACGGGCTTTTTGAGCCGACGGTTTTCTACGGATAAATTGGTGCTTCTGGCGTCGCCGTCGATCAATATGTACAAAAACGGGATTCATAAGGAGGAGCTTGCCTCCTGCGAGTACCTGATGTGCAATTTTGCGTTCGGGGAGGCAGGCGAGTTTATCCGTTCTCTGTTTCCGCCGCGGCACGCGTTCCGTTTCGAGATCGACAACAGCGGCAAGATGATCGAATATCTTCTTGGCGGACACGGTTACAGTTTCCTGCCGCAGAAAATGGCGGAAAAAGAGATCGCTGGCGGCGCTCTCGAAGTGATCCGCCCGCTGGATTTTACCGTACCCGAAGTGGTGAGCTATTGCGTCTGCCGCCGCGGCAATGAGCTGGCGGAATCCTTGCTCGGCTCTCTGTAAACTGCGCATAAACGATCGGTAAGCCGTTGCCGCATTTGCTTTAAATTGCTCATAGGGCGGTGTGAACGTGCGGAAGAGGAAAGTTATTTTTCCGTTTTCGTTTCTTTTTTTGCGGTTCGTTGTGCACAAATTCGCGTGGAATTGTGGAAAACGTTGTCTTAAAATTGTGAAAAATGTATAAAAAACGTTTAAAGAACGCCTGCGGAAAGATTCCGCAGGCGTTCTTTTTGGAAAATTCAAAAGATAAGTTTGCGTATTGTTTTGCTTATACATCGATTTCAGTTGCATTCGGCAGGGTAGATGTTTGTACTAAGGTATAAAAAAACCGCCGCTCCGCTTTCAAAAAGCGGAGCGGCGGGGAAAAGCATTATTTTCCGCGACGCATGAGTGCGTAGTCGATGGAATCGGTGAGGGCGAGCCAGCTGGCTTCGATGATGTCTTCGGAAACGCCGACCGTAGTCCAGCTGTCGCAGCTGTTCGCGGAGGTGATGAGTACGCGGACTTTTGCGGCGGTTGCCTTGTCCGAATCGAGAACGCGCACTTTAAAGTCGGTCAGGGAGACCTGCGCGATTTCGGGGTAAAATTCGGAAAGGGCGGAACGCAAGGCAAGGTCCATGGCGTGGACGGGGCCTTCGCCGTCGGAAGCGGAGATCTTGGTCACGCCGTTCACGCGTACTTTGATGATCGCGGAAGCAACTTTGCCTTCGATCGCGGGCTGTTCGTTGATGACTTTATAATTGATGAGATCGAACGAAGATTTGTATTTCCCCAAAATCTTTTCGACGAGAAGGACAAAACTTGCTTCGGCTGCTTCGTACTGGTAACCGGAAAGGGCACGTTCTTTGAGTGCGTTGACGATGTCGCCCATTTCCTTGCCGTTTTTGTCGAGAGAGGGGAAATATTTTTTGAGTTTATCGAAAATCGCGCTCTTTCCGGAAATTTCCGAAAGCAGGAATTTGCGCTTGTTGCCGATGATTTCGGGATCGATGTGCTCAAAAGAAGAGGAATATTTCAGCACGCCGTCGGCGTGCATGCCGGCCTTGTGTGCAAATGCGTTCATGCCGATGTAGGGCTGATTGGCGGGGATCGCCATATTGGCGGTATCCGCGATGGTAGCCGCGCTCTCGTAAATATCTTTGAGATTTTCGGTCGGGATGCACTCGTAGCCGCGTTTTAATTGCAAATTGCAGATGATCGTGGAAAGGTTTGCGTTTCCGCAGCGTTCGCCGAATCCCAGGAATGTGCCCTGGATCTGCCGTGCGCCCGCTTTGACCGCTTCGATCGAATCAGCGACGGCGAGCCCGCCGTCGTTGTGGCAGTGGATGGCGACGATGCTGTCGGGGAATGTATCCGTCACTTTTTTGGTGATCTCATACGCCTCATCGGGGAAAATACCGCCGTTCGTATCGCACAGGCACAGACAGTATGCGCCCGCGTCGTGCGCGCTTTTTAAAGCGGAGAGGGCGTAATCGGAGTCGGTTTTATAGCCATCGAAGAAATGTTCGGCATCGAAAATAACTTTTTTGCCGTGCGAAGAAAGAAATTCCACGCTCTCGCGGATCATGGCGAGATTCTCTTCGGGAGTAGCTTTGATGACGTCGGTCACGTGGCGGATATGGTTTTTTCCGAAAATGGCGACGTATTCGGTATTGGCGGCGAGCAGGGATCTCAGATTGCTGTCTTCTGCCGCCGAAATGCCTTTGCGGCGGGTGGAACCGAATGCAACGATCTTGGCATTAGAAAGTTTCATGCCCTGGATCCGCTGGAAAAACTGCATTTCGGCGGGATTGGAAAAAGGATTGCCCGCTTCGATGAAATCGATGCCCAGCCCGTCGAGCGTCTGGATGACTTTGATCTTATCGTCGACGGAAAAAGAAATGTTGGCACCCTGTGCGCCGTCGCGCAGGGTGGAATCAAATATCTGTAATTTTTTCGTGTTTTCCATGGTGTACCTCATAAAAAACGCGGCCGCGTTTTTTGTTGCGGCAGGTTGCCTGCCGCAGATCAAAAGCGTGCAATTATTTTTTGAAAATAGCGCCGCGGCTCGCGGAAGTAACCTGGGCGCGGTACCGTTTGAGATATCCGTCCACAGGTTTTTCGATGGGTTTGAAATTCGCCAGACGTTCTTTCATTTCTTTGTCGGAAATGCGCAGATCGAGCGTGCCTTTTTCAATGTCGATGTCGATGATGTCGCCGTCGCGCACGATTCCGATGGGACCGCCCGCCGCCGCTTCGGGGCAGATGTGCCCGATCGCCGCACCGCGCGTAGCGCCCGAAAATCTGCCGTCCGTGATCAGAGCGACGTCGGCGCCGAGTCCCGCTCCCACGATCGCGGAGGTCGGGGACAGCATTTCGCGCATACCGGGTCCGCCTTTCGGCCCTTCGTAACGGATGACGACTACGTCGCCTTTGACGATCTTGCCCGTGGAAATGGCTTCCATGGCGGCTTCTTCGCTGTCAAATACTTTGGCAGGGCCGCTGTGCTTGAGCATGGCGGCATCGACCGCACTCTTTTTAACGACGGCGCCTTCCGCCGCAAGGTTTCCTTTGAGAATGGCGAGCCCGCCGGTCGGGGAATAGGGGTTATTGATGGGGCGGATCACTTCCGCATCCAGTACGCGCGCGTTTTTCACGCGGTCATGCTGGCTGATCCCCGAAACGGTCAGGGCGGAGCCGTCGAACAGACCCGCTTCTTCGAGCTGACGGATGACGGCGGATATGCCGCCCGCTTCGTTGAGATCTTCAATGTAATGTTTCCCTGCGGGAGCGAGTTTGCAGATGTGCGGCACTTTTGCGCTGACTTCGTTGAATGTGTCTACGGAGAAATCTTTTTCGCTCATGCCCATCTCGTTGGCAACAGCCAAAAGGTGCAAAACGCTGTTGGAGGATGCGCCGATCGCGTTGTCGACCGCCACCGCATTGCGGATGGCTTTCGGTGTCAGAATATCCGAGGGACGTATATTGTTTTTCACGGCATTCATGACCGCTTCGCCCGTTTCTTTGGCGAGCATGATGCGGCGGGAATAGACCATGGGAATGGTTCCGTTGCCGGGGAGCGCAATTCCGAGCGCTTCGGTCAGACAGTTGAGGCTGTTCGCCGTGAACATACCCGAACAGGAGCCGCAGGTAGGGCAGGCGGTGCATTCGTACTCGTGAAGTTCGTTTTCATCGATCTTGCCCGCATTGTACGCGCCGACCGCTTCGAACATGGAAGAAAGGGACAGGCGCTGTCCGTGCATTTTTCCCGCGAGCATAGGGCCGCCCGAAACAAAGGCGGCGGGCAGGTTTAAGCGTACCGCTGCCATGAGCATACCGGGGATGATCTTGTCGCAGTTTCCCACGAAAACCAGTCCCGAAAAAGCGTGCGCGCGTGCGAGGATCTCCGCACTGTCGGCGATGATCTCGCGCGAAGGCAGGGAATAACGCATGCCTGCGTGTCCCATGGCAATGCCGTCGCAGACGCCGATGGACGGCACAATGACAGGCTTTCCGCCTGCGGCGATGACGCCTTCTTTGACAGCATCTGCAATGCGGTCAAGATACATATGACCAGGAATGATCTCGCTCTGCGCGCAGATGATCCCGATAATAGGCTTTTTCATTTCGCTGTCTGTCCAGCCGAGCGCGCGCATCAGCGAACGCTGGGAAGACATTGCGGTTCCTTCCGAAAATATATTATTCATATCCGTACTCCTTCGCGCGCGTCGGAAAAGGCGTTGCGCGTAATTTTTATAGAATCAAATTTTGTTTTGACGGCAAAAAATAATGCCGTAACGTCACCGAAGATTTGTTTCTTGCGGCAATTTCAGATCAGTTCGTTGTAATCGGTCAGGTCGTTGAGGCATTTTTCGCCGCGGGAAAGGGCTGTCAGTCCCGTCCGCGCCATTTCAAGGATGCCGTAAGGTTCGATGACTTTGATGAATCCGTCCAGTTTATTGGGTTCGCCCGTAATTTCGAGAATGAGCGTTTCGGGGGAGAGGTCGACGATCTTTGCTTTGTAAACGTCCTTGATCTCGATGAGCTGTGAACGCTTTTGGGCGGGAGCGGAAACCTTGACCAATAAAAGTTCGCGGTAGATGGATTCATCTTCGTTTGCGAGCGCGATCTTTTTCACGTCGATGAGTTTATCGAGCTGTTTTGTCAGCTGCGCGAGAATGTATTCGTCTCCGTTGAGAACGATGGTCATGCGCGAGAGCGCCTCGTTTTCCGTCGTGCAGGCGCACAGGCTTTCAATGTTGAACCCGCGCCGCGCGAACAATCCGGAAATGCGCGTGAGAACGCCGCTCTTGTTGGAAACGAGCGCCGTAATGGTGTATCTTTTCATGCTTTCGTCTCCTTTAATCCAGATTTGTAATGATGTCTTCGAACGATTTTCCCGGCGCGATCATGGGCAGAACTTTGTCGTCGATGCCGATCTTGCAGTCTACGAGCACAGGCCCTTCCGCCGCGAACGCCTTTTTCAGGACGGGCTGAATATCTTTTTCTCCTGCGATCGTCAGTCCCGTTGCGCCGAACGCTTCCGCCAGCCGTACATAATCGGTCTTTCGGTCGAGTGTAGTCTGCGAATAGCGTTTATGGTAGAAAAGCGTCTGCCATTGCCGTACCATGCCCAGACAGTTGTTATCCATGAGCAGGATGATAAGGGGCAAATTTTGCGATACCGCCGTACAAAGCTCGTTGAGATTCATATGGAAAGATCCGTCACCGGTAACGAGAACTGTTTTTTTGTTGCTTCCGATGCAGGCACCGATCGCCGCGCCCATACCGAATCCCATCGTGCCAAGTCCGCCGCTGGTGATAAAAGTGCGCGGTTTTTCAAAAGGGTAATACTGGGCCGTCCACATCTGGTGCTGCCCGACGTCGGTCGCGATGCGCGTGTCCGCGTCGGTGAATGAGCGAAGCGCGGAAATAATCTTGTAAGCGGGCAGGCGGCAGTTGAAACGGCTGGTCTCGTATTCTTTATAAGCCGCAATTTCTTTGAGCCATTCTTTGCGTTCGCCCTGCGCGATAACGGGAAGGATCGCCTTGAAAATTTCGTCAATGTCTGCCATGACGGAGAGATCGGTCTGCACGTTTTTGTCGATTTCCGCCGCGTCGATGTCAAACTGGATAATGGTTTTGTTTTCACCGAAACGCAAGCGGTTTCCCGCAACGCGGTCGGAAAAACGCATTCCGCATGCGATCACGGTATCTGCGCGGCGGAATGCCTTTGCTGCGGCGTCCGTGCCGTGCATGCCGATCATGCCGAGAAATTGTTCGTCGGAAGCAGGGTAGGAGCCCAATCCCATCAATGTGGCGCATACGGGTGCCTGCAGACGTTTTGCGAACAAGAACAGGTTTTCGGATGCGTTTGAGCCGATACAGCCGCCGCCCGCAAGGATAAGCGGACGCTTCGCGCGTTCCAGCGCGGCGCAGACCGCGCTGAGCGACGCCGCATTTACGGTTTTGGGTTTGTATTCCGACGGGGATGAGGGCGTAAAATCACAGATCTCCGTCTGAATATTTTTGGGAATATCGATCAGCACGGGGCCTTTTCTGCCGGAATTGGCAATATAAAAGGCTTCACGAATTGTCGAGGCAAGTTTATGTATGTCCTTGACAATGTAATTGTGTTTGGTAATGGGCATGGTGATGCCGGCAATATCCACTTCCTGAAAACTGTCGCGCCCGAGATTGGAAACAGTAACGTTTCCCGTGATCGCAACCAGCGGAATGCTGTCCATATACGCGGTGGCGATGCCGGTAACGAGATTGGTCGCGCCCGGCCCGGATGTGGCAATGCAAACGCCCGTTTTTCCCGTCGCTCGGGCATACCCGTCGGCGGCGTGCGCCGCGCCTTGTTCATGAGCCGTCAGTATATGGCGGAGCGATCCGTCCCGGTAGATCGCGTCATAGATGTCCAATACACACCCGCCCGGATAACCGAATACGGTGTCGACATTCTGTTCCTTTAAACAGCGGATAAGTATGTCCGCACCGTTCAGATTCATCGGAACCTCCTTTTTGTATAAAAATACAGAATAATTCATATTTTATTTTAAACGAAAACACAGAGATCTGTCAAGCAATTTGATTTTTTGCACGGGAAAGGGAAAGATAAAATAAAAAAAATTTGCAGAAATTTTCTACCAAAGGCGTCGGAAACGAAAATAAATCGAAAAATAAGCCAAAAACAGTTGACAAAAAATTCGCAATACTATAAAATTAGAAAGCACTTTTGAGAAAGGCAATCGATATCGCGGGGTGGAGCAGTTCGGTAGCTCGTCGGGCTCATAACCCGAAGGTCGCAGGTTCGAATCCTGCCCCCGCAACCAATCTTTTCGGCGTTGATTGCAGATACATAGCATTTGCAGCTGCGCCGGATTCTGTTTGTTTTTCGCCATGCGCGATCCGCAAGGCAAAACTGAATATGGCGGCGTAGCTTAGTTGGTTATAGCGATCGGTTCATACCCGATAGGTCGTAGGTTCGAATCCCACCGCCGCTACCATGTGATACACTTATTGCAATTCGAACCCCTGTGGTTGGACAGCAATAGGTGTTTTTCTTTTATCCGAGATAAATAATGTCGAACGAGTATTGAATACCAATATTGAACACCGATATTGAACACCGATATGGATAAGATAGTTTTTTATCCGCTAAACTCAGAAAAAAGGCGCAAGTATCGCCTTTTTTTCAAACCCTGAGTTTTTTTCGGAGACGCATTTCCAATGGCTCAGGTGCTTTTGCGGGCATGTCGGTTCGTTTCATGGCATGACGTGGCGGGATGCGGGCAGGGTATAGGCAAAGTATAGACATGACGTGAGCGGAATGCGGGCAGGGTATAGGCAAAGTATAGACATGACGTGAGCGGAATGCGGGCAGAGGCATGGAAGGGCATGGTCGTGACGTGGGTTGGATGCGGGCAGAGACGTTGATCGGCCGCAGGGAAATAAGAATATTTTCGTCCGTATTTGCATGACGGGAGAGGTTTGGTTCATGAAAAAACGCTGAAAAGACAAAATACGCAAAAGGGTGCGGCGCGGATACTGCAACGGTCAGGTTTTCGCGTTGTCTTTTCGGGAGATATCTGCTATAATAGACGGGCAAAAACCGAAAGGGGAAAGGAGTAAAAAGATGCAGGCATTGCAGGAACGAAAGGGAAAACTGAAAAACGGGTCGTCGCTTGTAACGTTTTCGGCTCCACATCTGCATTCGGTGGCGTTTGCGGTGGTACTGCCGTTTGTTCCGGACGGAACGCCGGGAATATACCATCTGATCGAGCATCTTTTTTTCGAGAAAGTGGGTGCGCGCCGTGCGGATGAGATCAATGCGGAGATGACTTCGCGCGGAAGCGAGATCATGGGGTATACTTCCATTCAGTACATGTGTTTTAATTTTGCATGCAGGCAGGAAGTATTTCGCGATCAGCTCCGACTGCTGTTTGATATGCTCCGCGAACAGGATTTCGGGCAGGAAGAGCTGGATAAAGTATTGCCCGTGATCCGCAACGAAATTTTTGAATATAATTTTTACGATTCGCGGGCGTCCGACCTTTTGCGGGAATTATGGTTCGATTCGAGGTTTATCAATTCCGTTCTGGGCAGCAGTTCCGTGCTGGACGGGCTGACCTTGGAAGAAATCAAAGAAGAAAGGGAAAAGCTGTTCACGAAAGATATGTGCCTGTTTCTGTCGGGTGCGTTCCGAAAGGAGGACGTGCAGGAAGTCCTGGATACATTCGGCGAATTGCCGCTTCATTCTGTGTCCCGCGAGCCGCCGCGGCAGGAAGAAAAGGTGGTAAAAGAGATCAATAAGATCGGACACGGCAGAGAATTGCAGGTGTTGGTGACATACCACGTCGAGAAGGCTTCCAAAGATATGAAAATGGCGGTGCATTGGCTTCGCAGTGCGCTGTTTGACGGCCTGGATGCCGCGTTTTACCGTTTTTTCAATGAACGAGGTTTCCGCTTTTATTCGGTGGACGGTAATTATAATATCCGCGGGGATGAACTGATTTTTTCCTATCTGGTCCACATTGAGAAAAAAGATAAAAAGCGCTTCGAACCGCTGGTTTATGAGTTTGAAGAGTATGCCGCGAAAACGCCGTTTTTGAGCCTTGTCAAACCCTATCTGCACGATAACATTGTCTTTTTGTATGACAATCCCGAGCGGCTTTGTTCTCATTATGTGGATACGTGTGCTGATTTTTCCGCTCCCGTTACATTGCAGGAAGGGTTGGACGTCTGTGGTTCGTTTACGGATGAAAAACTGGCAGGGTTCTGGAAAGAGATCTGTTCTTCCCTTCGCCGTATCTTTTATATCGGCCGCTGAATTGTTCGCAAAGCAAAAACATGCCAGAATTGATGTTTTCTTATGATTGTAAAATTTTTTTGAATATTGTTTTGAAAAACAGAAAAAGCAGGTTTTCCCCGCAATCTTGCGGGGAAAAACTGCTTTTTAGTATCGTTTCATATGACGTTCGACATCATTTTGATGGTACGTTATGTACTTTTTTCTCAGGGTGCATGCGTTTTTTGAGAACGCGAGGGAAGACGATGAGGAACACGCATGAAGAGAGAACGGCGGAAAAGATATCGGCGGCGGGTTCTGCATAGAAGACGGCTTGGACGCCGTAAAACATCGGCAGGATGAGAATGCAGCCGAGGAAGACGACGAGTTTTCGCATCATGGACAAAATGATGGCGTACTTCGGCTGGCCGAGGGCGGTGAGTCCGTCGACGAAGGCGTATTGGAAGGATAGGGGGATAGCACCGAGCATGAATACGCGGATGCCCCAGATACTCTTTTCGACGATGTCGGGTGTGCCTGTAAACAAGGATACGAAAGGCTTTGCCGCGAAGAGTGAAACGAGTGTCATGAAAGTGGTAAAGATCAGACACATGCAGACGATGTATTTTTCCGCACGGCGTATGATTTTTTCGTTTTTGGCACCGTAGTTATAACTGATGACCGGCTGTGAGCCTGTACTGATGCCGAGCATGGGCATCGTAAGGAGCTGAAAAAAGGCCTGCACGACTGTGGAAACCGTGATCCAGGCGTCGCCGTCCGCACCTCCGTGCGCCTGCAATACGGCGTTGGAAATGATGATAATCACGCTGTCGGTCGCCATTATGAGGAAAGGTGAAATTCCCAGCCGCACGATTTTGCCGATGACGGAAAAATCGGGCTTTCGCAGAAGAAGGCGGATTTTTGTTCCTTTCATCCGCAGGAAAATCAACACAAACAGGAAGGAAAGAAACTGGGAGATCACGGTCGCGACGGCCGCGCCCGCGACATTCATGCGGAAAACGAAGATAAAAAGCGGGTCCAGTGCGATGTTAGCGGCTGCGCCGATGAGCGTGGTCGCCATTCCGATACCTGAATATCCTTGCGCGGTTATGTATTGGTTCAGCCCTACGGACGTAATGGAAAACAGCGAGCCTGCCGCATAGATCAGAAGATATTGGCGTGCGTAGCTGTACGTGCTTTCGCTGGCGCCGAAAGTGTGGAGCAGGGGATTTTCAAAGAGAAAAACGACGGCGGTTACAATAAGCGCGAGGCTGATCAGTGCCGTCAGCGCATTGGACAGAATGGCGGACGCCTTGTCATCCTTTTTTTCGCCTAAAGCCATGGAAAAAAGGGGCGCGCCGCCCGTACCGATGAGAAAGGCAAAGGATGAGATAAGCGTGGCGATCGGGGCGCATACGCCCACGGCCGCAAGAGCGGTGTCGCCGATTTGCGCAATGTTGCCGACGTAGATCCTGTCCACAATGGAATATAAAACGTTGATGAATTGAGCGATCATGGCTGGGATGACCAGTCGCAGTACAGTCGATAAAACTTTCGGGTTTCCCAAATCGAGAGCTTTCATATTTGACTCCGAATGCTTTGATGCGGCATAATGATAGCAGTTTCTTTTTGATAAGTCAACGGAAAAAGCAGGAAAAACGAGGCGGCGGAAAATTCTTTTTCCGCCGCCTCGTTTTAAGCGGTAATAATTTTACAGATAGGCTTTGAGAGTCTCTTCGTAACTCTGTTCCATGTGCAGAAGTTCGTCTGCGATCTGAAGGATCTCCTGGTCAGCACCCTGGCATTCGTTCATGGAACGTGTCAGAGCCGTGATTCCCATGACCGTACCCTGCGTCATCATTTCGGCGATGTGCGCACGGGAATTGTCCTTGAGCGTGCTCATCTTGATAGAGCCCCACATCATGGCCTTTTTAATGGGGCCGGGCTCCTTGATCTCGATATTGTTTTCGCGTGCATACAGAGCCGCTTTTCCCGAAATTTTTTCGTAACCGTCGTGCATTTTTTTGAGTTCTTCTTTCAGCGCTTCGTCTTCCGTTTCGGGCAGAATGTCAGATATGGACTGCAGCGCGTAGTGCGTATTCCTGTAAACTTCCGCGAGCAATTCGCTCCCGGATTTGATTTCTTCCATGTTAGCCTCCGTTGCGTTTTCCGCGTTCTCAGTTTGTGCAGGTGCCGCTTTCTTTATGCATTTTACGCCCGTTCTTCTGTATTTGAAGTTAAAGTTTCCGTCCGAGCGCGATGTCGTAAATTTCCTGTAATTTTTGTGCCTGCAGGCGGATATCGTAGCCGGCTTCGCGCAGTTTTCGTATGCCGCCGCTCCTGCGTTCGCGCGGCAAAAGCATACGCTTTGCCCACAATTCGGCATCCAAGGGCAAAAATTCGGCGAAGCGGCAAATATCCGCATCGCGGTCCATCCTGTCCGAAAACAGGCAGGGAAGATTTGCCGCCTGCGCTTCCGCCGCCACGACGGGCAGCCCTTCGTAAAGCGACGGCAGGACAAACACGTCTGCCGCCTGGTACCACGGCTGCGGATCGCAGGGCGGCACAAACAGCACCTGATTTGCGATCCTGAGAGTTTCGGCCTGTTTTTCCAGTTTCGGGCGCATGACCCCGTCGCCGACGAGTACGAGTACAGGTATTTTGTTTTGCGGGATCAGGTGTGAAGAAATCCTTTCGGAGGATCGGATCATCTCGCAGAGCCGTGCGAAGGCATGAAGCAGAAAGGAAAGGTTTTTTTGCGGGGCAAACCTTCCGACAAACAAAAAGGTATAGCCGCAAAGGTTTAACTTTTCACGCAGAGCTACCCGCCGCGCGGCGGGAAAAGGCTTAAACTTATCAAGGTCGATCGCATTTGGGAGCAGGATCGCGTCGTCAGCCCGATCGCGAAACAGGCTTTGTGCCGCAAGTTTTCCGCAGGCTAGCAACAGGTTCGCGTCTTTTGCCGCGAAAGGCCGCAACGCCGCTTTGATCAAAAAATGATCGGAATTTTTGTCAAAAGTGCTGTGCGCATGGCAGATGCGAACGGGTATTCCTGCCTTTTTTGCGGGCGGAAGAGCAAAGGCGGAAAGGACGGTCATGTGCGAATGTGCTACGGTATAGTTTCCCTCGCAGAACAGCCGTCTTAAAGCAGGCATAGCCTTATAAAAACGGGTATCCAGACGGGGGATCGTGAAAATACGCGATTCGGGATCGATCTTCTTCAACCGCTCCTTCAGCGACGGAAAAAAATGGTCTTCCGCTTTTTCGTGCTTTTCAGATATCGGATTTTCGCCAGGGGCGGATTTCCTGTGAAAAGCGGATTCCCTTCGGCCTGAATTGCCGTCTGTTTGCAAAGAGGAGTTTTTTTCTTTCGGGAAAGATTCATATATGAAAAAGTCGAAGCGCCAACGCGACTTGTCCATATGCCGATAGTAATTGAGGATGCTTTCCGTTACGCCGCCCAAAGAACTGTTTCCGATGATCTGTGCGGCTTTCAGTCTTCCGTTTTCAGAATATGAATAAGTCATGGCGCTTACCTTTTTGCAAAAGAGGATCGCAAATGTGCCACCGTTTTGGGCTGTACGGTATAGCAGCGCTTGACTTCCCGCTTTAAACGCCTGTATTCCTGCCTGCTGACGGGGCGAAGATATCTGGCTTCTCCGAACAGGATCACGCCCAGCGTTCGGAAAAAAATTTTCATATCCAGTCCGAACGATGCGTGCATCGCGTAATAGGCGTCGTAATACTTTCTGTCTTTCATGTCGAGATACCCGTTTCCGCATACTTGACCGAGACCCGTGATCCCCGGTCGGATCTCAAATTTGACCAGCTCCCACGGCTCGTAATCGCCGTCGTAAACGGGGAGCAGGGGACGGGGTGCGATCAGACACATATCGCCTTTGAGCACGTTGATCAGTTGCGGCAGTTCGTCCATTTTGAATTTGCGCAAAAATTTTCCGACTTTTGTCAGGTGCGGGTTGTCGTCGCGGATCACGCTGGCATTTTTGTCGAATACAATATTCTCGCTGACCATGGTACGGAATTTGTAGCAGTAAAATTTTTTTCCGTATTGACCCGTGCGGCGCTGTTTCAGGATAACTTTTCCCTTGCTCTCGCATTTTACGGCGATCGCTGCTCCCGCAAACAAGGGGGACAGAATGATCAGCCCGATCAGTGCCAGAAAAAAATCCGCAATATATTTGAACTTTATGTATGCTCTGTTCATTCCGAAACCGCCTTTCTTTTGTTTTTCCGCAGGTTGTGTTCGCGCGGAAAATTTCTTTCAGTGTCAGTTTGTGTCAAATCATGGCCAAATATGCGGTAATGAAAAGTACGGAAAACGGGCGCGGAACAATCGAGTTGTTCCGCACCCGATAAAATCTTACGGATGTCTTGTCTATCCTTGCAGAAACTTTACGGATTTTTTAAAGTTTTTTACAAGTCTTGCTTACCTTTATAATAAAAAGACCCGCCGCGCGGTGCGCGGCGGGTAAATATTTTTTCAATGGGATTATCCGATGTCTTTGGTGTGGGTTGCGGAAGTGAGAGTATAGACCATTCCGAAAGTAAGGCTCGGAGATTCGATCCGAATAGGCAGGGCATAGTAGTCGCTGCGCGTGTCGGAAGTTTTCTGGGCGATCAGCATTTTATGGATAGAGCCGTTGTTGGAACCGTTGCCCGATAAGGAGACCGATACATTGGCACAGCTGATGCTCTGATCGGAAAGCTGGGTCCCGTCGAGGAGGAAATTGCCTTTGCTTTCCACGATTTCCGAGCAGGACAGCGTTAAACTCAAAGTATTGAGCGCCGTGCTAACTGCGGTCGTCGCCAGCGTGTTGGAACTGTTTTCCGAATAATTGATCCCGCGCGCCGCAAAGAAAAGCTGTGCTTCGTCGATAAACGTGTAATTTTTCTGAAGATCAGAGATTTTAGCGTCAATGGGCGAAGTAACGGCTTTGGACAGCGTATCGCTTACTTTACGCTCTTCATCGGAAAGATCGCCCCAAAGATCGGTACGCTTGACGGTCGCATTTTTGCATTCCGCATCGTAATCGATTTCGCAGGAATAATAGTAGAGATCCACATGGTTTCCGTTCATGTTTGTAGGTGAATAGGAAAACACGGTCGTTTTACTGTAAATGGGCTGCAGGTCTTTGTCCGTCGTGTTGAAATACACTTCGCGCACCATCGATGCGGGATCGTCTGCATTGCTTTCCGCTGTATCGTTTGCGCCGCCGAAGGATAAGATCTTCGTTTCATTGCCGCTTGCATCCACGTAATAATAGGTGGCGCTGAACGTAAAAGTATAGGTCATTTTATAAACGTTCGTATAATTCTGACCATTGCGTGAAAAGTTCGTTTTTACGGTTTCCAGCACAAGACTGCTGTTATCGGTATCGACTTCTGCTTTGGAAATGCTGTCCTTCATGTCGCTGTCAGACGTGCTGACGTTGTAAACAAGTTTTTCATAGTAAGCAGGGTCGTCGATGCTGCTCGGATTTTTCAGCCAGTTAGAGGAAAAATCGGTCGGAACCATAGCGGAACATGCGGCAAACAGAAACACGCCGCACAGTAAAACCGCCAAAATTGCTAATTTCTTTTTCATTTTTCAATACTCCGTTGCTTTCAGGCAAAAGATTTCGAATACAAGTATAGCATAAACGACGGATTTTGTAAAAACAAAATGCGGGCAAATACTTAAAAAATCGGTGAAAATATGTTATAATGAAAAAAATTATCCGTAAAATTTCCGAACAACGGGGAAAAGAACGTATGAAAGTCAGGATATACATTGCGCCGACGTTGGCGGCGCTGACAAATCATCTGAAAAAACTTGTACGCGGGCGAAAAGCGCTCGTGTTTTGTGAAGACAGGCTGACGCTGGAAGCGGAAAAGGCGGTGGCATCGGCGCAGGCGGTATTTGACGTATCGGTAACAACGTTTGCCCGTTTTCTGGATGACGGCACGCCGCGAAAAGTGCTTACAAAACAGGGGTCGGTGCTGGTCGTAGGGGGGATCGCTTCGCGGCTTGCGGGGGAGCTGAAGTGTTTCGGGAAAAATCCGTCGGGGTGTGCGGCGAGCCTGTACGAGACGATTGCCCAACTTCGCGCGGCTCTGGTCACGCCCGAAATGCTGGAAGAGGCGAGGAAGGAAGCGGACAAGCTTCTCGGAGAGAAATTGGGTGATATTGCATTGATATACCGCGAATATCTCGCGTTTCTGGACAAGGGATATCTGGATGAAAGCGGCGTGCTGGCTCTGTTGCCTGCGGCGATCGGCAGACAGAAACCGGAAGATGCGGATATTTGTTTTGCAGGATTTTCTTCTTTCACGCGGCAGGCGGCGGAAGGAATTTTGGCGGCATGCCGCAGCGGGGCGGACGTTTCGGCTGTTCTGATCGGCGGGGAAGAAGCTGTTTATACGAATGAAGCGGCGGAAGCGTTTGAAAAATATGCACGGCGTGCGGGCGCGGACTGTGAAAAGATATTTTTGCCTTCCGATCTGATCCCCGAAGCGGAAGCGCTGCGGCGTGCGCTGTTTGATCCTGCATATCCTGCGCCGATGCAAACGGGGCGCGTGCATATTTTTGAAGCGTCCGATCCCGAAGACGAACTGCGGTTCATTGCCGCCGCGGTGCGCGCGGAGATTTATCGAGGTGCGCGCTGGAGAGACATTTCGCTGTATCTTTCCGATGTGGCGGGGTACAGTGTGAGTCTTAAAAAGATTTTCGGCGAATACAGGATCCCATACTATGCGGACGTAAAGAAAAGCGCGGCAAAACATCCGCTGTGCCGATTTGTTCTTGGTTGGTTTTCCATGCTTTCGGAAGGGTTCGATCCTGCCGATGCGGACGCATTCATCGGGAATCCGTTTTTTGGCGGTGAACGCAAAAACAGGGATACGTATCGCAATTATTTGTTACAATTTGCCAATTATCGCGGCGGATGCAAGCGCGTGATTAAGGATGTGGCGGACGGTCTGGAAGGAGAAGCTCTTCAAAAGGCAAACGAGGAACGGGCGGTGTTGTGTTCGGAGCGGGAGCGGCTGCTTTCGGCGTTTGAAGGCGCGTCGGCGGATATGACGGGGGGAGAGTATTGCCGGCTTGTGCGAAGGCTTCTGGATAAATTTTCCTGTGGGCAGACACAGGAAGAGATTGTGGCGGCTCTGGACGGACAGGAATTGCTGGCGGAGAGCAGTTATTTTTCGCGCGGGTTGGAGAGCATACTGCGTGTACTGGATGAAGCGGAAGAGCTGGCGGGGGATGCGAAGATGCCGGCGGAAGAATTTGCGGCCGTTCTGGAGCAGGCTCTGGACGCACTGGAGATCCCACTGATCCCGCAGTATCTGGACGCGGTTTTTGTGGGAGACATCAGTGAAAGCAGGCGGCCTGCGTCGAAGATCGTGTTTGCGGCGGGGTTGACGGACGAGGTGCCGATGTACGGCGCGGACACGGCGCTGATCTCGGACAGGGATATTGACCGCCTGCGCACATTGCAGGTGGAGATCACGCCGAAGATCCGCGAGATCAACGCGCGGACGCGCGAAAATGTGGCACTGGCGCTTTGCGGATTTTCGGAACGGCTGTATTTGAGTTATCCGCTTTCGCAGGGCGGGGAGGAGCGCAAGCGCAGTGAAGTGATCGGCACGGTATGCGCGCTGTTTGAGCGGCAGGATAAAAAGCCGCTTTCGCCCATTAATCGGGCGGTGCTTTCGCGCGGCGGCAGAGAAGGGCATACGGCGTATGTGCGGTATCTGGCGGACACGGCTTCCGAATATATACCCGCGGTGCGCGAATTGTTGGAACGCGCGGACGAGTTCCGCCGCGGAAAGGGAGATTTTGCGGAGCATACGGGGATTTATGCCGCTCTGAAAGAGTGCGGCGCGGCGCCCGATGCGTTGTTGTTTCCGAAGGAGCCGCCTGCACCGTTTTCAGCGGAGGCGGCGCAGGTATTGCTTCGCGGAAGGTCGCAGGTGGCGCCCACGTTGGTGGAGGGATATTTTGAATGTCCGTACCGTAACTTCGCTCAGCGCGGGCTTCGGCTGGCGGAAAGGGAAGAGATGAGCGTGCGCCCTGCGGATACGGGTGATTTCATGCACGAACTTTTGCGCCGCATTGCGGAAAAATCGGAAGAACTTCCCGACCGCGACGCGTGCGCAGAGTTTACGGACGGGCAGATCCGAGAGCTATTGTCCAAGCCTCCGTACAGTTATTTGCGCGATACGCCGACGGGCGGTTATTCTGCGGATTCCCTTCGCAAGGAAGCGCTGGAGATCTGCGGGAATATGTACGCATCGCTGGCAGATTCGGAGTTTAAGGTATATGCGGCGGAGAAGTCGTTCGGGTACAAAGATTCTCTGTTCGAGGGCGTTCCGCTGACGGACGGGATCACGCTGGCGGGAAAGATCGACCGGGTCGACCGCGGTGGAGAGTATACGCGCGTAGTGGATTATAAGACAGGCGTATTCGACGCAAAACCCGAACCGTATTACACGGGGCGAAAATTACAGTTGGAACTGTATCTTTCGGCGGCATCGCGCGGTTCAAAGCCGGCAGGGGCGTATTACTTCCCTGCGAAAGTCGCGTTTCGGGATAAGGAAGATGACGCGGCGTTCCGCATGCAGGGCTACACGTTGGAGAGCGACGATGTGGTGCGCATGAGCGACAGGACGGTAGAGCAGGGCAAGAAAAGCCGTTATATTGACGCTTATTTCGGAAAAAAGGGCAAAAAGATGCTCAAAGAGGCGGATTTCGAAGCGTTTTTATATTATTCGGTATTGGCGGCGCAGCAATGCGCCAAGGAAACGGCGGCGGGGTGCATCGCAGTATCGCCTTATGAGGGGGCGTGCAAGTATTGTCCGTACGGGAGCGTATGCGGTTTCGAATGCGGCGGTGCGGCGCGCGCGGAGAGCAAGGTAACGGAAGATGAGATCATCCGTATCGTACGGAGAAGGAGAGGAGAGTTATGAGCATACGCGAACCTACACCCGAACAGCGTGCGGCGATCGAAGCGGAAGGCGAAGTGCTTGTATCCGCTTCCGCGGGAAGCGGAAAGACGTTTGTCATGGTGGAAAAGCTGATCCGTCTGATTTTGACGGGGAAAGCGGACGTTTCGTCGGTATTGGCGGTAACGTTTACCAATCTTGCGGCGGCGGAGATGAAAGAGCGGCTGCGGCAGGCTCTGGTAGCGCGCATCAATACGGAAACGGATGCGGCGGTGCGCAAGAGACTGAAAGAACAGCTGTCGGAGATCGCTACATCGGATATCAGCACGGTTCATTCTTTTTGTACAAATGTGATCCGCCGCTATTTTTATGAAAGCGGACTGGCGGGGAATTTCCGCATTGCGGACGAACAGGAAGCGGATAAACTCAAAGACAGGGCGGTTTCCGCGACGTTTGATGAGCTTTTGGAGGGCGGTGACGAACAATTTTTGCTGTTGTGCCGCGCCTATGCGGGCAGCCGCGGTTTTTCCAAACTCAAAGACGTGCTTCTCCGCTCGTATAATAAAGTAGTCGCAAGGGCGGAGTATGTACAGTTTCTGCGCTCTCTGCCGCAGATGTACAATGCGGAAAATTTTTCAAAAGTTGCGCAAGAGGTGTTTTCTCCCGTAAAAGTTTCGGCACAGTGGCTAAAAGACCGTTGCGAGGAGTTGATCCCGCAGGTCAAGGAATTCATCGATGCAGGAATTTTTACTGTCAAACACGAAGAATTTCTGGCAGAGCGCCGCGCGCTGGCAGAGCGTATCCTGGCGTGCGATGATGTTTTCGGATGTGCTCAATTGCTGGACGGACTTTCGCTTTCGTCAAAACCGCGCAATACGTCTGTCAAAAAATCGGGCGATTCGCGCGCGATGGAACTGGACGATGCGCTCGCTTTGCTCAAGGGCAGGATCGACGGAATGAAAAAGGCGGTTTCCGGAATTTCCGATCGGGAACAGGAATTTGCCGCGTTTATGGATTCGGGAAAGATTGCCGCGGCGCTGGGAGCTTTGCTTCTTGCGTTCGACGAGAACTATGCGCGGTTGAAACGTCGGGCGGGCGTTCTGGATTTTTCCGATCTGGAACACAAATGTCTGGAGCTTTTGTCCCTGCCGCACGTGCGAGACGAGGTGCGCGCGCGTTATAAATATGTATTTATCGACGAATACCAGGATGTCAATCCGGTACAGGAAAAGATTCTCAGTCTTGTAGCGGGAGAAAACGTCTTTATGGTCGGGGATGCAAAACAGTCCATTTACGGGTTCCGCGGCTGCAGTGCGGCGTTTTTCACGCAAAAGTTCGCGCTTTTACAAAAAACCGGCAGAGCTCTGACTTTGAACGGAAATTTCCGCAGCTGTGCCAACGTGCTGGATGCGGTCAACGATCTTTTTTCGCAGGCGATGACGGAAAAAAGCTGTTCCATCGACTATAAAGGTACGGCGATGATGCGCGCGGGGTCTTCGGCGCAGGAGGGAGGGGAAGTTCACATTGAGTTTGTTCCCGAACCGTCCGAAGCGGAAGAAAAAGAACGCGGCGTCTATTCGGTGGCGGAAAATCTGGATACGGAATCGGAGGATGTTTCGCCCGAAGGGGCGCTGATCGCCGATCTGGTACTGCAGGAGCTTACAAAGAAGCGGAAGGATCCGGTGCTGGGTGAAGTGCAGAACGGGTACGGCGACATCGTGGTACTCACGCGCAGCAAGAAAGACAAGATGGAAAACATCGTGCGCGAACTTGTGCGGCGGGGGATTCCCGTGGCGGCGTCGGCGGAAGTGAACATCTGCGATTATCCGGAAGTAAAGACGCTCATTGCCGTCCTTAAATATCTGGATAACGGGTTGCAGGATATTCCGCTCGCATCGTCGCTCAAAAGTGCGATGGGAAATCTGACGGACGGGGAACTGGCGAAGATACGCCTCAACGAACCGAAAGGAACTTTCTGTGCCGCCTGTGAAAAATATGCGGGGTTGCAGGATGAAACGGCGGAAAAATTGCGCGCGTTTTTTGCACTGTGCGAGCGGCTTCGCATAAGGAGTGCGGCCTGCGGCGCGGCGGAGATCCTGACGGATATTCTCACGGAAACGGGCATGGAACTCAAACTTCTGGCGCAGCCCTGCGGTGCGGAAAAGGTGCGGCGCGTGAACAGACTGTGCGCGGCGTGCGCAGATCTGAGTATTCCCGAGTTTTTGGACAAGCTCAAAAGCGGCGGGAATAAGATCGGGTTTTCGGAGAGCGGCGGCGAAAATGCGGTGCGTGTCATGACGATGCACGCGAGCAAGGGACTGGAGTTTCCCGTCGTGATCGTGGCGGGCATGAATGCGCCTTTCAGCGGAGAGGATCTGAAAGGCATCCTGTTTGACGATGAATGGGGTTTTGCGCCGGAAGCGTATGATTTTGAAAATTATACTTCTTCGGAAACGATATTGCGTGCGGCGGTTCGGAACCGCCTGCGGCACAAGCGCGCGGAAGATGAAATGCGGATCCTGTACGTGGCGCTCACGCGTGCAAAGAGCACGCTGCACATGATCTTTTCCAAGGAAAAGGCGTATGATGACGATGAAACGAAGAGTGCGGGCAGTTTTGCGGATTTTGTGGATCTTTCCAGACTGGCGGATCTGATCGCGCCCGTATTCGGGTCGGAACTGCAGGCACCTTCGCCCCGCGTTCTGACGGCGGGCGAAACGGACGAGGAAACCAAGCGGGCTATGCTGGATCGGTATTGCCGCCCGTACGAATATGAAGCCAGTGTTTCGCTTCCGGTCAAGACGTCGGCATCGGCGATCCTGAAACGTCGTGCGGAACAAGCCGACACGGAAAACATCCGAACGCAGGAAGAGTTCTATGCTTCGGATGCCGACGCGCGTACTGGTACGGCGTATCATGCGTTTCTCGAACGCGCCGATTTCGGCGCGGATGCGGAAGCGGAGTCGGCGCGGCTTTGTGCGGAGCTTGCTGCGGACGGCTTTGAACTGGACGAAAAGATAGGCGCACAGATTCTGAAATTGCCTATATTTTCTCAGTTGAAAGGGTATGAATTGTTCAGGGAACGCGAATTTTTGCTGTCGATGCCTGCCGATACACTGTTTGAAACGAAATCGCAGGACGAAGTACTCGTGCAAGGGGTCATCGATCTGATGGCGGTGCAGGGAAGGGAATGCGTTATCGTGGATTACAAATATTCTTCGCACGATGCGGCGCGGTTGCTCGCGGATTACACGCCTCAACTGAAAATTTATGCGGCTGCGGCGAAAAAGAGCGCGGGAGTGGAGAGCGTTTCCGCTTATATTCTGAATATCCTGCGCGGATTCGTGGTTCGCGTACCGTTGGAAAAAACTACGAACGATGCCGAAAACGGACGTGTGTAAGGTAACGGATATGGAAATCGACGGTTAAACGCGCAATTCGTCAAAACCTGCTGAAATATTGCAGAATTCGCGCGGATTTTTCGTCTATAATGGATGCGGAATTTATTCTGGAGGTAGATCCGTGTCCCTTTCTGTGTGGGAAAGCGTGCTGTCGCTGGCCGAGGCGGCGGGCGAATATTTCTGCGATATTTCCGCGCTTTCGTTTTTATTATTGCCGTCTGCTGTGTTTTTGGTCTGGTTTATTTTGTGTGCGTTCTGCCGTGGTGTGCGGGCGCGCAGTAAGACCGCGTATCTTTTTGTATCGGATAACAGTATTTTTCTCTTTTGCGCGCTGGCGCTCTTTGCCCGCCAGGAGCTGACGGCTGTCATCGGGGTCGCGCTCGTGTTCCGTGCGGCATATTTTCCTTTCTACGGGATCTTATGCCTGTTTCGTCCGAAGCAGGAAATAACGGAGAGTTCTAAGAAAAAAGAGCAAAGAAAAAAGAAAAAGCGGAAAGAAGTTGTTTCCATGCCGCAGGAGGATGCGCCCGCATTGGCTTCGGCATTGCCGCAGACGGATTCCGTGCCGCGCATGGTTCGCTGCTTTGAACGCACGGATCCCGGGATCGTGGTGGAACAGGATGTGCGGCTCGGACATATTTTTTCGGTGTTGGAACGTCTGAAAAATCTTCCGCTCGGCGCGGGAGACAGGCTGGAAGCGCAAAAATATGAAGATCTTTTGTCCGTGTACCGCAATAAGGGAAATCTAAATTCTGCCGAAGCGCAGACGCTTAATGATATTTTGGCATCGCTTTTGAAAATGATGGCAAAATACGGCGTGTAGGCGATTAAAAGAACGTCATCGGCGTGTTTTTTATCATTGATGTTCGGGAAACCCAAAAGTCGGATTTTTATAAATTTCATAAAAAACTGTAATTTAATAGATAAAGCGGGGGTGCGCAGATCTGCGCGCCCCCGCTTTGCTTATATTGTAAAATTTATCCTGCAAGGGAAACGGGTTCAGCGGAATTGTTCCCAAAGTTTAGCGTTGCCGCAGCAAAGGAGAGTGAGTTCGAAAAGTTTGTCGTGTTCCATAGCTTTTCGGATGGTTTGCGCGCTGACAATACTTCCCGCTCTGGCGAGAATATTTCCGCGCGCATCTTTCAAATCTCGCGGGAGAATTTTCCCGGTCAGAAGCCCGCGTCCTGCGCGCAGGTTGGCGGCGTACTCTTCGCTCACTGCGCCGTTTTGGTCAACGGGAGTGGCAGTTGCTGCGGTAGCGGCGATCTCTCTGCTTGCGGTGTTTTCAGTATTTTTTGCGGCAATCACGATAAAGGACTCTTCGTCTGACTCTTTTGAAGAAACAGATTCTGGTTCGGCGGCTCTTTCCGTTTGGGGAGTTTGGTTTGATTTTTTACGTGACGTACCTGTTTTTTTCGGAGAGAAGCTGCGCGAAGCCGTTCTTTTTTTGCCGTTCGGATCCACAATGGCGGTATCGGTCACGGCGGAAAGATGGGATACGGGAATTTGTGTTTCGTCTGAAAGGAGGATGGCGCTTATTTGTTTTCCTTCCCGTAAAAAGTCATCCGCCTGTCCGAGCAAGGTTCCTTCGGCTGAGTATACTGACATTCCGAACGGTGCAGGGATACAGTCCTTGCAGGGGGCTGCCGCAAGACTTTTTACAACGACGGCGTCCTGACCGAAGGAAGCGAGGGCGGAAAAGGGGATAAGGAATTCTTCTTCGTCGTTATCGCAGCATTCCAGATTCCGCAATCTGGAAATTTTTTTATCCGTCTGGATGTTTTTCACATAACCGATGCATTCTCCGCTCCGTGTCAGGATGGGTTTGCCAATAAAATCACTCACATATTCTTGCATAATTCACCTCTTCGAATACCAAGGACGATCCTTTGGGCGTTTTTTATTACTGTATTATGCGTATTCCGAAAACAGACCGCTTTTTCAGAACAGTTTTTGGAAAAAAATGTCGAATTTGCTGGAATCAGGATTTCGGAATGAATTGACAAGATTTTTTGAAAGAAATATAATGGAAGAAAGGAAAAAAGAGATGGATAAGTTTTTTGTATTGGCGGCGCCTCAGGAATATGCGCATCTGGCGGAAATGATCAAAGAAACGTGGCACAGTGCTTATGACGATCTGCTTGGGACAGAGCAGGTCGATTATATGACGAATAACTTCCAAAGTGTTTCCGCAATTGAAGATCAGGTAAAAAATCAGAATTATATTTACTTCTATATCGTACAGAAGCGTAAAAAGATCGGTTATTGTGCGGTCGTAGCGGAAGCGGATAAACTCTTTCTTTCCAAATTATATCTTGTTTCCGATTATCGGGGCAAAGGGATCGGTCAGAAAGCGCTTGCGACAGTGACGGAAATGGCAAAAAGGCTTGGACTTTCGGCAGTATACCTGACAGTGAATAAAAAGAACGCGCGCGCGATCGCCGCCTATGAAAAGTTCGGGTTCGTGCGTACGGAAAGCATCGTGACAGATATCGGCAACGGCTATGTCATGGATGATTATGTATATGAGTATTCCGTTTAAAAAATACATACCGAAACATTCGGATCGGGCGCAGAAATTCTGACGTCTGATTTTTTTGGCATTAAAACCGCCTGCAAATTATTTGCAGGCGGTTTTTTCGGGTATAACTATTTTGAATAGGAGAGTTAAGAAAGTGCGATAGAATCATTTTTGCGGGAATTATTGACAGCGGGCGTTGCTATATGGTACAATCCGATCGTACTTGAAGCGCGACGACAGGGAAAAGTATTGCGGAGCGGGGAATTTCAGAGAGCGGCTGGTTTGCTGAAAATGCCGTATTCCTTACCGCAGGAAAAACACCCGAGAGCGGCGGCGACGAACGGGGAAAGACCCGAGTAGTTTCCGACGGGTAAGCCCGTTACAGCAGAGGTCTTTGGAAGAAGACAGGAGGCGTACGCCGCAGAAAAGCGGCGGCGTGAAATCAGGTGGCACCGCGAAACGACGCTTTACAGCCTTTCGCCCTGAAACTACAGGGCGAAAGGCTGTTTTTTTGAAAATGAGCCGCAACGCCCGCCCGCGTCCATGAAATGACGCGGGCGGGCGTTGCGCAAAAGAGTATGCGAGGGCCTGAAAAGGGCATAGTATGAAGGGAAGGCAAACAAATCGCCGTAACGGTACGAGAAGGCCGGAAACGGCGGAAAAATGAAAAAGATCCGTGCGGATTTTGGAAAGTGGCGCGGAGGTATGGGAGAAGAAATTATGTGTTCGATTTTTTGTTGTACGACAAGGAAAGCGGATCAGAAGGCGATGCTGGACGGGTTTTATCGTACGGTTTCGCGCGGGCCGGATATGAGCAGAGTTGAAAAGACGCCGTCGGGATTTATGGCGTTTCACAGGCTGGCGATCATGGGGCTGAATGCCGCCGGAATGCAGCCGTTTGCGATGGGAAAAGATAAGCTGATCTGCAACGGAGAAATTTACGGATTCCGGCCGATGAAACGGCATCTGGAAGAACTGGGGTATTCGTTTTTATCGGACAGCGACTGCGAGATATTGCTGCCGTTGTACCGCGAATACGGATTAAAGATGTTTTCCATGCTGGATGCGGAATTTGCGATGGTTTTGTACGACGGGGAAAAGGACGAATATATAGCCGCGCGCGATCCGATCGGGATTCGTCCGCTGTATTACGGCAGGCTGAGCGGCGGAGAAATCGTATTTGCGAGCGAACCGAAAAACCTCGTCGGATTTGTGGAAGGGGAGATTTGTCCGTTTCCTCCGGGGCATTACTATTATAAAGGCAAATTCCATCGTTTTTGCGACATTGCCGAGAGCAAAGAATATTTGCCGGACGATCTGGAAACGATTTGCCGCAACATCCGCATCAGGCTGACCGAGGGTGTGCGCAAGCGTCTGGATGCGGATGCGCCGGTGGGCTTTTTGCTTTCGGGCGGGCTGGATTCTTCGCTGGTCTGCGCGATCGGAACGCGGATCCTGAACCGTCCCATCAAAACGTTTGCGATCGGGATGGATAAGGACGCAATCGACCTTAAATACGCGCGGGAGGCGGCAAAATACCTCGGAAGCATACATCAGGAGATTTTTATGACGCGGGAAGAGGTACTTTCTTCTTTGGAAAGGGTCATAGAATTGCTTGGCACGTTTGACATAACGACGATCCGCGCATCGATGGGGATGTATCTGCTCTGTAAAAAGATTCATGAGATCTCGGATGTGCGCGTTCTTCTCACGGGTGAAATTTCGGATGAGTTGTTCGGCTACAAATATACGGATTTCGCACCGGACGCGGAGGCATTCCAAAAAGAATCGCAAAAGCGCGTGCGCGAACTGCATATGTACGACGTATTGCGTGCCGATCGCTGTATTTCGGTAAACTCGATGGAAGCGCGCGTTCCGTTCGGCGATCTGGATTTTGTGAAATATGTCATGCACGTTTCACCTGAACGGAAACTCAACCGTTACGGAAAAGGAAAATATCTGCTCCGCAAGGCGTTCGAGGGCGATTATTTGCCCGATACGATACTCTGGCGCGAAAAAGCGGCGTTTTCGGATGCGGTGGGACATTCGATGGTGGACGATTTAAAGGATTACGCGGAAACAAAGTACGGCAGCGACTGGAAAAAGATCGCAGAAAAATACGCATACCATGCAAAGCCTTTTACGAAAGAAAGCCTGCTGTATCGGGAAATTTTTGAAAAATATTATCCCGGTCAGGCAGGGATGGTGAAAGATTTCTGGATGCCCAACAAACATTGGAAAGGCTGCAACGTGAAAGACCCGTCTGCGCGCGTACTTTCCAACTATGGAGAAAGCGGAAAATAAACGAGATGAGATGTGTAAGCAGAGGGTGCTGTGTGTCGCACCCTCTGCTTGCGTTTTTTGGGAAAACATGTTAAAATAGTCGTATGAATAAACCCGATTATAACAAACGGATGCTGGAAATATGCGAAAATGCGGGAAACGGGAAAAGACTTTTACTGCACAGCTGCTGCGGTCCCTGTTCTTCGCGGTGCATAGAAACGTTGAAAAAATATTTTTCCGTTACCGTATTGTTCTACAATCCCAATATCACGGATGCGTCTGAATACGAAAAGCGCAAAAGCGAGCAGATCCGTTTTTTAAAGGAAACGGGCTGGGCGTCTTTTCTCGACTGCCCGTACGATCCGCAGGAATTTTTCTCGGCGGCAAAGGGGCTGGAAGGGGAGCCCGAAGGCGGCAAGAGATGTTATGCGTGTTACAAACTGCGCCTGGATTTTACCGCCCGTATTGCGAGCGAACAGGGCTTTGATTATTTTTGTTCCACTCTGTCTGTGAGTCCCCACAAGAATTCCGCATGGCTCAATGCCATCGGGGAAGAACTGCAGGAAAAGTACGGCGTTGCCTGGCTGTATTCCGATTTTAAAAAACAGAACGGTTACCTCCGTTCCGTTCAGCTCGCCAACGAGTACGGATTGTACCGCCAGAATTACTGCGGCTGTATCTTTTCCGACTGGACAAAACAACGATCCTGAATTTTTTTATAAAAAACTTATCTTAAAAAGCATACTTTTTTCCCGCACAAAAGTTTGTGCGGGAATACTTTTTTTCTAAACAGCGGTGTGGTGCGGAAAGAATTTTAATATACGGTATTATCTTTCAGGTAACGGCAAACAGTAGAGAAAAACTGCTTGCCAAGGCTTTGCATGGGTGCGTCTTTGAAAAAAAGCAGGGTGCGGCGTCCCGCAAATAGTTTTGCGGGACGCCGCACTGTTTCAAAAGGTTGGTTCGGGCAGGGCGGCAGTCGTTTTGTCGCCCTGTCGTTTTGCTGCCCTGTCGTTTTGCCGCCCTGTCGTTTTGCCGCCCTGTCGTCTTGTCGTCTTGTCGTCTTGCTGTTCTGTCGCCTATATAAAAGACCAATCTTCGCCGCTCATTTTAGCGGCGGCAAGCCCCGTGTTTATGTTTTTCAGAAAAAATAATAAAAGTAGAGCAAAAATAATTGACGAAACTGGTTTGCTGCGCTATAATAAATGCAACTAAAATGGTTGCAATTAAAAATGTCGGAAGAGCGAGACAAAAGGAGGTTATGAGAATGAGACTTTCATCGAAATCGCAATATGGGCTGAAGGCGTGTTTTTTATTGGCGCAGAATTATCCGAACAGGTGTGTGAGTGCGTCGGTGCTGGAAAAGGAGATAGCGGTATCGAGTAAATATATTGAAAAGATCATGCGCATGCTTGCGGGTAAAGGGATCGTAGCGGCAGAGCGTGGCGTATCGGGAGGTTATAAACTGACGCGGGCTCCGAAAGAAATCACGATCGGGGATATAGCGCGGGCGTTGGAGGACAACATGGAAATAGCGGACTGCATCACGTCTACGTGTCAAAAGTGTGCGACGGGGGCGGTATGGCGCAAACTGTATGCGGGGATAAACGAGGTACTGGACTCGATGACGTTGCAGTCGATGCTGGATGATCACAGCGAAGTGGGGGTCTGCAAGTGCAATACGGCGGAACATGCACACAGTTGCCAATGCGAAACGGATACTGCAAAGACTTGTCAATGCAGGGCGATGTAAAGGTAGAAGAAATCAAAAAGAAAAGACAACGGCATTGCAAAAGGAGAAACGGGCAATGGAACACATATATTTTGATCATGCGGCAACGACGCCTGTGGACAGGCGCGTGCTGGAAAAGATGTTGCCGTATTTTACGGATAAATTCGGAAATCCGAATTCGCAGCACTGGTTTGGAAGAGAGACGGTCGCCGCGGTGGATGAAGCGCGGGACACGATTGCAAAGGTGATCGGGGCGAAACCTGCGGAGATCTATTTTACGTCGGGCGGCACAGAAGCGGACAACTGGGCGCTGCGCGGCGCGGCACACGCATACAAAGACCGCGGCAGACATCTGATTGTGAGCGCAGTGGAGCATCCTGCCATGATCGCGACGGCAAAGGAACTCATCAAGGAAGGGTTTGAAGTAACGTTTGCGGAAGTGGACGAGTATGGAAAGGTGGATCTGGAGAAGCTGAAAAAGGCGGTACGGAGCGACACGGTATTTATCGGTGTTATGACGGCAAACAACGAAGTGGGTACGCTCCAGCCGATCGCGGAAATTTCGGCGTTTGCAAAGGAGCGCGGCATTGTATTCTTTACGGATGCGGTGCAGGCGGCGGGTGCTTTGCCGATCAACGTAAAGTCGCCTGCGGTGGATATGCTGTCTTTTTCGGCACATAAATTTTACGGACCGAAAGGGATCGGCGTGCTGTATGTCCGTTCGGGACTGAAGATCGGAAAGATCATAACGGGCGGGCATCAGGAACGCGGAATGCGCGGCGGTACGACGAATGTCCCTGCAATCGTAGGTATGGCGGAGGCGTTGCGCCTGTCGCAGGAAAAACTCGTTGAAAATGCGGCGTATGTCACATCGCTGCGCGATCGGTTTATTTCGCGCGTGACCAAAGAGATACCGTATGTAAAGCTGAACGGACATCCGACCGACAGACTTCCTGCCAACGCGAATTTTTCTTTCCGTTATATTGAAGGGGAGTCGCTCCTGTTCAGTCTGGATCTTGCGGGGATCGCCGTATCCAGCGGTTCGGCGTGTTCTTCCGGATCTTTGGAACCGTCGCATGTGCTGCTTTCGATGGGCGTACCGGAGGGATTGGCGCATGGCAGCATACGCTTTTCGTTCGGAAGCCGCAATACGCCCGAACAGGTCGATTATGCGGTGGATAAACTCAAGGAGATCGTCGTAAAACTGCGCGCGCTTTCGCCGCTTTTTCCTAAAGATCTGAAAAACGAAGTATTCGAGAAGGAGATATAAAAATGTATACAGAAAAAGTCATGGAAGCATTTCAGAATCCGAAAAATGTCGGAGAAATCGAAAATTATGACGGTATGGGCATGATCGGCAGCGAAGCGTGCGGCGATATCATGCAGGTTTTTATAAAAGTAAAGGACGGGGTCATCACGGACGCAAAATTCAAGACGTTTGGCTGTGCGGCGGCGATCGCCACTTCTTCCACCGCGACGGAAATGATCAAGGGCATGACCGTCGATCAGGCGCTGGAAGTTACAAATAAAAAAGTTATCGAAGTTCTGGGCGGACTTCCTCCGCAGAAGATCCATTGTTCTGTTTTGGCGGAGCAGGCGATCAAAGCGGCGATCGAAGACTATAAAAAGAAATCATTGTCGTAACAAGGCGGGTACGTTATGCGAAAATCCGAACGGGAAGTGGTGAATTTTCAAGAAAAAATGCAAATTCTGATGCGTTGCGGCAGCATGACGTTGGCTTTCCAAGAACAGGACGGTCCGTATCTCGTGCCTTTAAATTTTGGAGCGGAAGAACAGGACGGAAACCTTGTGCTGTATTTTCACTGCGCTTTGGAAGGGAAAAAACTGGAACTTCTCAAAAAAAATAACGAGGTGGGGTTTTGTGCGTATACCATGTTGCGCGTGTTCAATAAAGGCGTGGCACCCTGCGGATATACGACGGATTACGAAAGTGTGAGTGGTAAGGGGAAGGCGGAAATTGTAACGGAAGCTGAAAAGCGTCTGCACGGACTGAAAGTTTTGATGGCACACTATACGGACGAAACGTTTTCGGATGAAATGTTTTCCGCAAAAGCATTGGCGATTACGACCGTCATTAAAGTAACGGTCGATGAATGGACGGGCAAACGCCTGATCCGCAAAGACATACCCTAAGGCGCACCGTAGGCCTCTGTATGTACAGAATGCTCCCCGATTTTTTGCAGTGGATCGGCTTATAGCGTAGGGAAGCCTGAAAAGTCGGAAACGTTTTATAATGCAGGGGAAAATACGCGGAACAGAAAGTTTATCAGGGTTTGAAAAGGCAGGAAAGTTGTCAAGACCTGTGGTTGTTTTACATTCTGTTTGTGGTATTTTTACACTATAACTCCAATTTGGCGGGAGTATGGGGATGCAGGTTGACTTTGCGCGAAAAGAATGTTATAATAAAACAGAAATATGAATGGTGCCAATCCGGCGTAGACGTAAGTCCAATCAAAGTAAATTTGGTGCGTGGTCTGAAGCAGACTGCGCACTTTTTTTGTGCTTAGATTTTTGTGATTGAAACTTTTTTGCGTAAAAAGCGTGCCTGCGTTTGGGGGCGGTACTGCGTCATGTTTCGGGGCAGATCGCAACGGGCACAAGATAGAATTTGCTTTCGGTAAATCAGATTTGATTGTTGCCCGACTCAAATGGTTTTATTTTATGGTTTATCGGAGAGGGTAAGGAAGAAGAATCCGATAAGCAGGGAGATGTATAGAAATATGAGTGAACATGAAAATTTTTTGGGAACGCAGCCGATCGGAAAACTTTAGTTAAAGTTTTCGGTACCCTGTGTGTTGTCCATGCTGGTAAGCGCATTGTACAACATCGTAGACCAGGTGTTTATCGGGCAGAGTGTGGGGTATTTGGGAAATGCGGCGACAAACGTCGTTTATCCCTTTACGGTGATCGCGCTGGCTGTGGCGCTTTTGATCGGGGACGGCGCGGCGGCGCTTTTAAGTCTGTCTTTGGGGAAAGGGGACAGGAGTACGGGAAACCGTTGCGGCTGGATCTCGCTGATCGTTTCGCTGTGTGCAGGTGTTTTGCTGACGGTGATCGGGTATGTGGCATTTGAACCCATTCTCACGTTGTTCGGGGTTACCCCTGATTCGCATACGTATGCGGCGGATTACTTTTTTGTGATTCTGACGGGGATCCCTTTTTATGTGCTGACGTCGGGCGTAAACGGCATGATCCGTGCGGACGGAGCGCCCGGATATGCCATGGCTGCGACGGTTGTGGGTGCCGTATTGAATCTGATATTGGATCCGATCGCCGTCTTTGTGCTCAAATGGGGTGTAACGGGTGCGGCGATCGCCACGGTGGTCGGTCAGGTCGTATCCTGCGTTATGTCCTGCCTGTATTTTATCCGACCCAAACAGTTCCGTCTTGCAAAAGAAGATTTCCGTTTCGGGGCAAAGAATGTCTGGAAGGTAAGCCAACTCGGACTTTCTTCTCTGATCACGCAGATTTCCATCGTTGTCATTATTGCCGTGGCGAACAACATGATCGGTGTGGTCGGGCCTGTCTCAGAATACGGTGCGGATATTCCGCTTGCCGTCATCGGTATCGTCATGAAAGTATTCGGGATCGTGATCGCATTTTCGGTAGGGATCGCCGTGGGTGGTCAGCCGATTGCGGGGTTCAATTACGGGAGCCGCGATTTCGCGCGCGTGAAAAAGACTTATAAACTTGTTTTGATTGCCAATATCGTGGTCGGAGCTGTTTCCATGCTTTTGTTTGAACTTTGTCCGCAGGCAATCGTCAGTATTTTCGGCAGTGAAAGCGATCTGTACAATCAGTATGCCGATCTTTGTTTCCGTATATTT
>CATYEP010000001.1 GCA_958405585.1 uncultured Eubacteriales bacterium | reverse complement strand
TCAGAGAATATATCGATCACAATTTGCGCGTGGAGGGCGAACTCCGCGGCGAAGTGAACCTGAATATCAAGCGCCTTATGGAGATCGGCTGCTATCGCGGCATCCGTCACAGAAAGGGCTTGCCTGTCCGCGGACAGAGCAGCAAACGCAACGCGCGTACTCGTAAAGGCCCGCGCCGCACGGTAGCGAAGAAGAAGAAATAATCGAGGAGGATAAGAAACAATGGCAGCAGCAACGAAAAAGACGGCGCAAGTTCGTCGCCGTAAAGAGCTGAAAAAAGTTGACAAGGGCCAGGCTCATATCCAGTCCTCGTTCAACAATACGCTCGTAACTATCACCGATATGAACGGCAACGCGATTTCGTGGTCGAGCGCAGGCAGTCTCGGATTTAAGGGTTCGAGAAAGGGCACGCCGTTCGCAGCACAGTCTGCAGCGGATACCGCGGCAAAAATCGCGAAAGAACACGGGCTTCGTTCTGTCGAAGTATATGTGAAAGGTCCCGGCGCAGGCAGAGAAGCGGCGATCCGCGCTCTGGCAGCAGCTGAACTGGAAATTACGATGATCACTGACGTTTCGCCGATCCCGCACAACGGTTGCAGACCCCCGAAACGCCGCAGAGTATAAGTTTAAGGAGAGAAAGAAATGGCAACATACAGAGATTCCAAATGCCGTCTTTGCCGCAGAGAGGGTGCAAAACTCTTTTTGAAGGGCGACAGATGCTATTCGGGCAAATGCGCGTTCGAAAAACGCCCTGTGGCTCCGGGTGCGCACGGTGCGGCAAGAAAGAAAGTTTCCGAGTACGGCTTGCAGCTTCGTGAAAAACAGAAGACCAAGAGAATTTACGGCGTACAGGAAGGCCAGTTCCGCAAATATTATGAAATGGCTGACCGCATGAAGGGCATTACCGGTGAAAACATGCTCTCCCTGCTCGAGCGCCGTCTGGATAACGTTGTGTTCCGTATGGGACTCGGCGGATCCCGTGCACAGGCAAGACAGCTTGTCAACCATGCACATTTCACTGTCAACGGCAGAACGGTCAACATTCCTTCCTATATCGTGAAGGCGGGCGACATCATTGCCGTTAAGGAAAACAGAAAGAAAGATAAATATTTTGAGGAGATCAAGTCTGCGAAAGTAGGCAATATGCCCAAATGGTTGGAATTTGATCCCGAAAAACTCGAAGGGAAGGTAATCGCTTTGCCTGCAAGAGAGGACATCGACAGCCAGATTGCAGAGCATATGATCGTCGAGCTGTACTCCAAGTAATAAGTAACGCCGAAGCAAGGAGGTAATAACGCATGATCGAAATGGATATGCCCAAAATCGAGGTGGAAGAGAACGAAGCGAAAAGCTACGCGAAGATCGTTGTCGAACCTCTCGAAAAGGGTTTCGGTCTTACAATAGGAAACTGTCTGAGAAGGATACTTCTTTCGGCGCTTCCCGGTGCTGCGGTGCAAGGGATCCGGTTTTATCCGGACGGGCTGGTGAAGCATGAGTTTTCTGCGCTTCCCGGCGTCAAGGAGGATGTTCCCGAGATCATTCTCAACTTGAAGACGCTTGCCATACAGACGGCGACGACAGACAAAGATTACGTCAAAACGCTTCACATCTGCAAGGAAGGCCCCGTGGTGATCACGGGTGCCGACCTGGAACAGGATGCGGAAGTGGAGGTCATCAACAAAGACCAGTATATTTGCACGGTAGACGAAGGCGCAAAGATCGACATGGAAATCACGGTCGGTCGCGGCAGGGGCTACAAAGGTGCGGGTTCGAATAAAAACCATCCGATCGGCTATATCCCCGTCGATTCCATCTATACGCCTGTCAAAAAGGTCAACTACAACGTTGAAAGCACGCGCGTAGGGCAGAGCATCGACTACGACAAGCTGGTCATGGAAGTTTGGACAAACGGCGCATTTTCCGCAAAAGAGATCGTCTCTCTCGCTGCGAAAATCATGCAGGATCACATCGGCCTGTTCGTGAACCTGAGCGATTCGATCAAGGGAATGGACATTCTCGTAAAGAACGAAGACGACAAACAGCAGCAGGTTCTCGCCATGGCGATCGAGGATATGGATCTTTCCGTCCGTTCCTACAACTGCTTAAAGCGCGCGAACATCCACACCGTCGAAGATTTAACCAAAAAAACCGAGGAAGAAATGCTCAAAGTTCGCAACCTCGGCAGAAAGTCGTTGGATGAGGTCATTCAGAAACTGGAATCTTACGGACTTTCATTAGAAAAAAAGGAGGACTAACATTATGCCGGGAAAACTGGGCAGAACGAGCGAACAGAGAATTGCCATTTTGAGAAACCAGGCATCCAACCTTCTCTGGTACGGAAAAATAGAAACGACGAAAGCCCGCGCGAAAGAATTGCAGTCTTACGTCGAAAAAATTATCACTACGGCGATCAATTCGTATGACGATACGATCGAAAGCAGCAAAGTTGTAACCGAAAAAACGGGCAAAAAAGAGCGCGAAGTTACGGTTACGGTCGTGAAAGACGGCCCGAAGAAGCTCGCTGCACGCCGCAGGATCATGAGCAAGCTCTACGATCTGCAGGAGATAAAAGCGTTCAACGAAAGCAAGTCCGCTTACAAGGCTCGCACGAAGGACGTTGCACATCCGCTCATCGAGAAACTGTTCAATGAGATCGCCCCCAAATACGCGCAGCGCAATGATGAAAAGAATTGCGCAGGCGGCTATACGCGCATCGTGAACCTCGGCGAACGCCGCGGCGATGCGTCCGAAATGGCAATCATCGAAGTGGTGTAATTCCGATTTTGGCCTTTTCATGCAAAAAACGGGAACAAACTCCCGTTTTTTTGCCGTAAGCGATCCAAGAAATTCCGGCGCGGCAGAATGCCGCGCCGTTTTTCGTCGCGTATACATCGCCGAGGATCCCGCGGTTTAAAACCGCGAACGCAAGGGCATCCCCGCGCGCAAAAATACGCATGAAATGTGATAAATTCGGATAATTCTGCGCGAAATTTGCATAAATGCGTAAAAGTACTTGACGATTTTCAAAATAATGGGTAAAATAAAACAGTACCCATTCAAAGTGGCGGAAAGCGCATTTTTTGCGCATGGAAAAGCTAATTTTCAGGAGGCAATATGTTGAAAACGATCGGCGGAAAACTTGTGCGGCTGTTTGCCGTTGCGGTTTCGGCGGCAGTCCTTTGCGGATGCGCGTTTATGTTTACGGCGTGCAGTACCCGTCGCCCCGAAATCTCCGTCCGCATTTCCTTTAACGGAGAAGAATACACACTCAATTACACGCTTTACCGCGATTATTATCGCCAGACGGTCGACCATTACATGGCTCTGATCGACGCGAATTTCTTTGACAATACGGTCATTCACGATTATCGGTCCGACCGTATGGTGGGAGGCGGCTACACGTATGAGAGCATGGACACGTCTGACGTGACGGAAGATCTTGAAGCACTCGATTACGACGGCACGACGCTCAATTCCGACGGAACGGTCAAAGTGATCACGGCGTCCGTTTGGGAAGACGCGGAGCACACGAAACCCACCAACCGTCTGTACGGCGAAGTGGAAGCGGGCGGCCATACCATTGAAGACGGATCGGGTCTGACCAATAAACTCGGAGCACTCGGTACCTATTCGTATGTCAAATCGGACAGCGACAGGCTGATGTACTGGAACCGTACGAATAGCGGCGCGGAAGGCTACAACACATATTATTACAACAGCGTGACGAGCATGTTCTATATTTACACGAGCTCGACTTCGACCACGGACAAGAATTTGTGCGTCTTCGGTGAACTGGCGAACGAAGCGTCTACAACGGCGCTCAACGATCTGATGACGGCAATCAGCGATTATACGGCAGAGCTTGAAGAGAACGAATCTTTCACGAAAGAAAAAGATGTAACGTTGAACGATGCGTATGCAGCGGACGGCCGTTGCGATGTGACGTACAGCGTTCCCGTTGAAAAGATCATTATCGAAGAAATCAGCGTTGTAAAATATTAAAATTTCATGAAACAGGGAAATCCTGTAAAACGGAGACGCGGGCATACGCATTGTATGCCCGCGTCTCCGTTTTCGGTTACAAAAGCTGAGAAAACGTATGCCGCAAAAGCCGCGATTTATATAAACAAGCGAGTAAAAGACGGCGATCTGTTGCAACGTCGGGCGGAATCAAAGGAATGGGGCGTAGGATCATTCATTTCCGAAAGAAGGAAGTCCGTAAAAAAATTCGTACAATATAAGGATATGAAAAAAATGTACGGCGGAATGAGCAAAGGAACAAAGATTTCGAACAAATTTCTCCATTGTTTCGGGCGTAAAAATGCGGTATAATAGTCGCATAGAGAGGAGAAGTTTTATTTATGAATATGAGAAAATGGTTGGCAGAGCTTCGCGGTGCAAAAATAAAAAAGACAATGCCTGTTTTATCTTTTCCCGGTACACAATGGACGGGAGATACAGTGGAAGATGTCTGTAAGGACAGTGCAAAACAAATCAAAATGATGAAAGCTGTTGCGGAGCGGGTAGATTCTTTAGCGGCTGTAGGGCTGATGGATCTGAGTGTCGAGGCGGAATGCTTCGGTGTTAAGATCCGCTGTCAGAAAGATGATGTTCCGACGGTGTGCGAGCCGCTTTTGAACGATCTGGAAGAAGTACAAGATCTGCAAGTGCCGCAGGTTGGTACGGCAAGAAGCGGAATTTATCTTGACGGCATCTGCGGATTGCTGAAAGAAGTAACCGATCGTCCCGTATTTGCGGGATGCGTTGGGCCGTTTTCTTTGGCAGGGCGGCTGACGGATGTATCAGAAGCAATGATTTTATGTTATGAAGATCCGGATAACATGAAACTTTTGCTGGAAAAATGCACGGAATTTTTAGTTGCCTATGCAAATGCTTATAAAAAAACGGGCGCGCACGGTATTATTATAGCAGAACCTTTGGCGGGAGTGCTTTCTCCTGCTCTGGCGGAAGAATTTTCGGAACCGTATGTTCGCGCAATTTCCGAAGCAGTGCGGGATGAAAATTTTTTGGTCATTTACCATAATTGCGGAAATGCGGCGGATAAAATGATCCCTTCCATTCTGCGTACGGGTTGCGATGCCTATCATTTCGGAAATGCAGTAGATATGCGTCATGTTATGCCGCAAATCCCTCAGAATATCGTCGTAATGGGCAACATTGATCCCGTCGGGGCATTCAAAGACGGAACGCCCGAACAGATGCGCGGCGAGGTGCTGTCGCTGATGGGCGATCTTTGCGGAAAATATCCGAATTTTGTGATCTCCAGCGGTTGCGATATTCCCGCCGCCGCAAAATGGGGAAATATCGATGCCTATTTTTCTGCAGTCAAAGAGTATTATTCTCAAAACAAATAAACGGATCTTTGAGATCATCTTGATCAGGAAAATTAAACCCCGTCGGCGCAATTTGCGCCGACGGGGTTATCGTTGTACCAAATTGTTGTACCAAGTTGTTGTACCAAGTTGTTGTACTATGGTATCGTTGTACTATGGTATCGTTATACTATGGTAAAGTCTGCCGTAGAATTTGTGTTTTATTTAATTAAAACGCCCGCACATTTTCGTGCGGGCGTTTTTACAGATCATATTTTTTGAACGGCTGAGCTATATAAAATATCGAAATTGTATTCACATGGAAATTGTTTTATACAAAGAAAATTTTGAAAAAGGTTTTACAATTTCGCGTGTGATCAGTCGTTTCTGCGCCTGCCTCCGAGAAGAATAAAGACGTAGAGCAGGAAGCGCAGGAACAGGAGCAGGGAGGTGAGCAGTGCGGCGAAGTAAGTCATTGCCGCGGCGGAGAGTACTTTGGAAGCCGCCTTTTGTTCCTCTTTGGTGACGAGAATACCTGTTTCGGCGAGCATGCGTTTGGCGCGCGCGGAAGCATTGAGCTCGACGGGCAGGGTCACGAGTGAGAACAGGGTGGAAAGTCCGTACAGGCAAACGCCTATAAATACGATGATGTTTCCGATTTCGGTGACGGAGGCGATCCAGGTAATGAGAACGCCTATGATGACCAGCGGAAAAGCGAGCATGGTACCGAAATTGGTGATGGGCACGAGTGCGCCGCGGAGGCGGTAAAACAGGTATCCGTGTTCGCGCTGAACCACGTGGCCGATCTCGTGTGCGCTGACGGCAACTGCCGAAACGGAGTTGGAGTCATAGGTGCTTTCCGAAAGGGTGACTGTCATGGTTTTCGGATTGAAATTATCGGTCAGCTTTCCTTTTCCGCGCATTACGGTAATTCCGTATACGTTGTTTTTTTCCAGGAGCATGCGCGCCGTGTCGCTGCCTGTCCAATCGGTGGATGTGGGCAGCTTGTCATACTTTGAAAAAGTCGTATGCACTTTGGCGCTCGCCCAAGCTGAAATCAGGATGCAGGGCAGCAGAATGATGCCCGAGATCATATAAACAAGGTAAATATTCAAAAACATAAATTTTTCCTCTGTCTGTATTATAAAGCATATGCAAAAAAAAGTCAAAAAATTTACAGGCAAGAAGGTTAAACAGGAACAGGGATCATTCCACGGGAAGAATGTTTGTGATAAGGCCGTTTTCTGTTTCCGCCCGAAAGAAACGGACATCGAAAATATTTTCGGCACGGCGGCAGACAAGCCCGACTCCGTTTATTGTGCCGTGGACTCGGTAAAACATTTCTTTGGGGATCGCTGCGGCGCAAAAATCTCCGAGATATTCCTTAAGCAGTTCGGCTTTTTCTGCAAGCGCCGGCGCAAGATATGCGGTAAAGTCGCCGCCGGCGGCAATTTCCTGGAAAAAAGCAAACGGCAGGATCTTCGGGTCCAGTTTTTTGGGATCAAAACCTTCCCTTGCAGAAACTTTTTTTGAACGGAGAATAAGCTCTCCGTTTTCCGCACCGTATTCCGTTTGTACGGTATGGCATGCGATGTCGGCGAACGCCTGCGTGACGAGCAGGCGTTCGCCGCATTCAAACGCCCGTGCCTTCAGCTGCAGTGCGCGCTTTCTTCCGGATGAGAAAAATCCGAGATATTCGGACACCGGGTCATGCACGCATAAAAAGGTTTCGTTTCCGATCTGTTCTTCCCCGATCTCGTAATTCCCGCATTGCGGCAGAGGGAAAGTATCGAATCCCGTGCTGTCCTGAATACACAGAAACGGTCCGCCGCATTCAAACACCGTTGCCTGCATACCGGCGCCCCGTCCCTGGCATTTTGCGTCGAAACCTGCTTGGCGCGGGATAAACCGCGCTGCATGGATCATGTTGTAACAGCCGCATCGGTAGATGTCGCAGCACGCCGGAGGCTTCCGGAAAAAACTTTCTCCCGCCACAAAGGCGAGCGGCAAAAGATTCGCGTCGATCGGAATAAATTCCGCGGGGATGTGTTCGTCCACATCCGCACAAAGTTCGTTTCCGCTCAAAAAGCCGGCTGGTGCACCGCCTACGCGCAGTACGCACGGTACTGCCGCCGAAAAATAGATCCGCATGATAATTTTTCTCCCGCAACGTCGCTTGCGACGTCTTTTGTTATTTGTATGTATAAACAAATGAAAGTATGTCAATAAAAGTACAAACCCCAGGGAGGTAATTTTATGGAAAAGATCAACGGTTACGCACGGGAAGAAGCGGAAGAATTGGTCCGCAGTATTGCAGAAGGAAAGAAAAAAGGCAAGACTCTGACATCTTTGTTTTCAGAGTACGGCAAAAAGCATGGCAGGGCAGGCGGAAGCGTACGCAATTATTACTATAAGCTCCTGAAAACGCAGAGTGAGCCGGCTCAAAAAGTATTGCAAGGGAAAGATCTGCACGCTGAGCAGGTTCGCCCTTTTACGGAGAGTGAACGCCAGGAAATGCTCAAAGAAATTCTTTTGGAGCGCGGGAAAGGATTTTCGGTACGTCGGTCGATCGCAAACGTATGCGGCGGAGACGAAAAGAAAATGCTGCGGTATCAGAATAAATACCGCAACATGCTGAAAAAACAGCCCGAGGAAGTGCGCGCGGCGGCAGAAAAATGGGGCGTGCCGGTACAGCCCGACCGCCGTCCCGCGAAGTTGCTTGAAAAGCGCCTGCAAGCGGAGATCGACGCGCTTTACGGAAGGCTCGCCATATCTTTGCGCGAGGAAAATGCACGCCTTCGCGAAACGGTGCACCGCCTGACGGAAGAAAACGAACTGCTTCGCCGTGCCAGCCGCGTCAAGAAAGCAATGCTTGCCGCCAATCGTAATGCAAAATGATTTTATGAGTTCATTGATTTTGCGGTTTTCGGAATACTGTATATTCTCACGGATTCCGCACATACTTCGGTTACGGACGAATTACGTCCGCTCGGAGGAAACACAGTATGGAAAAATTTATTGCAGGAATGGCGGCAGGGGCGGTTCTCGGCGCTTTATGGGTCGCGAACAGCAACAAGACGCGCGCCCTGGTACAAAAAGGCCAGGAAGAATTCAAAACAAAACTGGACGCTTATATCGATGAAAAACTGGCGTCGTTCCAGCAAGGCGGCAGTGGAGACGAATCCAAGAAAAAAAACTGATCTTGCCTGCGAAATTGCGGCAAAGTCAATTTGCCGCAGAAAAAAGAGCCGCGATTTTTAATAAATTGCGGCTCTTTTTCTGAGATCCTCAGGATTCCCGACGGCGCAAAATCATTTTGCGCCGTCGGGAATCTTTGAAGGGAAACGCTTTCAAAGAAAAAAGATTTGCTTTTGCAAAAGGCCGATCGTCGGAAAAATACAGGGGAAAGGGCACAGGATGTTCCTTACGCTCTGCATTTGCCGTACAAGCTGAAAGAGGATGATTCCAAAACAAAACGGTGAACGGGATCGGGAAAAAATTCGAGCGCAAAAACTGCGGTGTTATTACAAATTTTTTACATGAAAAATACAAAAAAGTTCATGCAAAGAGGCTGCTCTGTGTTATAATAGAAAAGAACAGAAGGAGAGAGTTATGCCATCTACGTATGCACATTATGTGTTCGGAAAAAAAATGCTGGAGCGTTTTCCGCAGTCATTGGCGGAAACGGTGCGCAATCGCAGGGAGTTATATGATATCGGACTGCACGGGCCGGATATTTTGTTTTATTATCATCCGCTGACAACCAACAAAGTGAATTCGGTAGGGTTCGGAACGCACGAACGCCCTGCGCGCGAATTTTTTGAGAGGGCAAAGGAGGCGTGTCTGCATTCGGAAGATCCTGCGGGTGCGACTGCGTACGCTTTGGGATTTGTCTGCCATTTTGCGCTGGATACGGAGTGTCACAGTTACATTGAAAATAAAATTGCTGTGTCTGACGTACGTCATACGGAAATCGAGAGTGAATTTGACCGCAATCTTTTGGAAAAGCAGGGGATCGAGCCGTTGTCCGCAAAGCTGACCGAACACATTGCGGCGTCGGCGCGGAATGCGGATACGATCGCTCCGTTTTTTGAAGGTATTACGGGAAAACAGGTGTTAAAGTCTTTGCGTTCCATGCGCCGTTACAACGAGCTGTTGCGTGCGCCGCATGCCTTAAAGCGTTTTGCGGTGGAAACGATCCTGCATTTATCGGGGAATTATCGGGAGATGCACGGTATGATGATGGCGAAAAAGCCGATTGCGGCATGCAGGGACAGCAATTTGAGACTTGAAAAACTGATGCGCAAGGCAGAGGATCTGTGCGTGCGGCTTGCGGAGAATTTTATGGGATATCTGGAGGGAAAAACAGAGCTTTGCGACACGTTTGACCGTACGTTCGGGCCGAACGGGAACTGGCGGGAGATCCCTGTTCTGAGTGAAAAAGAGGAACAAAATTATGAAGTTTAAAATGACTTCTCTGGAAAAAAAATGGGTATGGTACGACGTGGGAAATTCGGCGTTCACGCTGCTGGTATCCACGCTTTTGCCGATTTTTTTCAACAGTGTTGCGGCGTCGGGCGGATTGTCGGAAGACAGTTATCTCGCATATTGGGCTTATGCGACGAGTATTTCCACGGCGGTCGTGGCGGTGCTGGGACCCATTCTCGGTACGGTGTCCGATCTTCGCGGTATGCGGCGGAAAATATTTTCCGCGGCGATTCTGTGCGGCGCGGCAGGATGTATACTTCTCGGATTCATGCAGCATTGGCTTTGGTTTCTCATCTTGTTCGTACTGGCAAAATCGGGATATTCGCTCAGTCTGGTCGTTTATGACTCCATGCTCTGCGATGTCACCCAACCCGAACGTATGGACGAGGTTTCTTCCCGCGGTTATGCGTGGGGGTATATCGGCAGCTGTGCGCCGTTTTTGGTGACGGTGGTCATTTATGTCCTGTATGCCATGTTCGGGCTTTTGAGTATGTTTGCAGCCATGTTGCTCGTGTTTATCGTCATTGCGGCGTGGTGGGTCGGCTGTTCTTTTCCGCTTTGGAAAAGTTATCGGCAGGAACATTTTGTCGAAGCTTGCGGTCATCCCGTCCGAACGGGCCTTGCCAACCTCGGCGGCGTGTTCAAAGAAGTGGCGCGGAATAAAAAAGTACTTTTCTTTCTGATCGCCTTTTTCTTCTTCATCGACGGCGTCTATACGATCATCGATATGGCGACCGCTTACGGTACGTCTTTGGGTCTGGATACGACGATGCTTCTGATCGCTCTGCTCGTAACCCAGATCGTGGCATTTCCGTCGGCGATCCTGTTGGGTATGCTTTCGCGAAAAATAAAACCGCAATTCCTGATCATGGCGTGTATCGTCGCGTATTTCTTTATCACGGTCTATGCGGTGTTTCTCGATCAGATCTATGAGTTCTGGATCCTTGCCGTCTGCGTTGGGTTGTTCCAGGGTACCATTCAGGCCATGTCGCGCGCTTATTTTGCAAAGATCATTCCGCCCCAGAAGGCAGGGGAATATTTCGGAATTTACGATATTTTCGGCAAAGGTGCGGCGTTTATGGGTACTTTACTGGTCGGCATTGTGACCGATGCGACCGGGAATCAGAGCTTCGGGGTCGGCGCGCTTGCCGTCATGTTCGTCATCGGATTCGTGTTTTTCATCATTGCCGTACGGTGCAAAGAAACACCCGTATGCAGAGTGCAGGCGGATTCTCCCTGCAAACAGAAAGATTCTTTGGCGGAATAATGGTTTTCGGGAAAATGTTTTTAAGCGGAAAAGGGAAAATTTGATTCATAAAATTTACGGCAGGGCGCCGCACAATTTGTGCGGCGCCCTGATTTGTGCATAGCCCAGTGGACGAATCGAAAAACCTGATTTATACATAGCCTTCCGACGGATCGGCAAACTTGATTTGTGCATAGCCCTGCCGACGGATAGGTAAACTTGATTTGTGCATAGCTCTGCCGACGGATAGGCAAACTTGATTTGTGCATAGCCTAGCCGACGGATCGAAAAACTTGATTTGTGCATAGCCCAGCCGACGGATCGGTAAACTTCATATGTGCATAGACCTTCCGTCGGATCGACAAACTTTTGGTTTCAGCGCGAAAGGAAGGCATTGCTTTTATGAAGCACTGTCTGCCTGAAATTTTCCGTGAAAATATTTGTTGTATGCTTTTTTTTCGGCGCGCGTTAAATTTTACAATTTTATTGCAAATAATGAAAAATTTGTGGATAATTCTTTGCTATACTGTGTATGCAGGCACAAGGAGAGGGAAAACTTTCCGTCCTGCATCCTTTGCGGCGTCCCTTATCTTTTCATGTGCGCCGAAAGGCTTTTAACAGCTCACACCCTCAACAACTTTTTCTTACGGTACCGGCCGCGCGAACAGCGCGGCCGGTATCGGTTTCATAAATACAGAGCGTTGCATCGGCGCAAGATATTTGTATGGATCGGGGCAGGAAATTGCGGATACGTTATAAAAAATGCTGGTATTTCCAAAACACGAAGGGATCAGGATCGGTATAAGGCGAATAGCCGTTGAAGATAGGGATGAGGATCGGTATAAGGCGAATAGCCGTTGAAGATAGGGATGAGGATCGGTATAAGGCGGATTGCTGCTGAAGATAAGGATTGGCTTGTTTTTGATTGTTTTAAAAACATCAGGCAGGATATGGGCGCAAAAATCAGGCAGGATATGGGTGCGGAAATTTTGAAAAGACAGTGACAGAAAATCAAATGTTTTCGGAAAAGGGATAAAGTTTGAAAAAACTGTGGACGGCGACGCGGGGATATGATATACTATAACTGCGATTTTAGAAAGGGCGGCAGGAGGACGAATGGAAAAGCGAATAATCGCCTTTGATATTGGCGATAAAAGGATCGGGGTGGCGGCGAGCGATCCGTTCAATACGTTTGCGTTGCCCGGAACGACATATTTCCGGACGAAAAGTGCCGCAGCGGATGCCGAAAATCTGGCGAAGATCGTACAGGAGAAAGATGCCGGGCTGATCGTATGCGGATTGCCGTTGAATTTTGACGGCAGTGAATCGGTGCAGACGGAAAAGACGCGCAGGTTTGTGGAATTGCTCAGGCAGAAGACGGACGTGCCGATCGTATATGAAGATGAGCGGTTCACGACGATGGAAGCGGAGCGGGTGCTGATCAGCGGCGGAGTGCGGCGAGAGAACAGGAAGCAGTCGATTGACAGCATAGCCGCCTCTTATATCCTGGAAGGGTATCTGAACAAAAAAAAGAAAGGAGAGACAACATGAGCGAAGAAAAGAAATTGCACGAAGCGGATTGCGATTGCGGCGAATGCTGTGAAGAGGAAGTGAACGTAGTGGAGCTGATCGACGATCAGGGCAAAGTTCACAAATGTTATCATATCGGTACGATCGAATACAAAGGCGGATGGTATGCTTTTTTCCAGACCGCAGACGAAAACGAGGAATCGGAAGAGGATGAAGTTACCATTCTGCAGATTGTCGGCGAAGAGGGAAAAGAGGAACTTGTTCCCGTGGAAGACGACAAACTTCTGGACGAAGTATTCGAGGAATTCTGCCGCGTGATGGAAGAAGACGAGGATGCAGACGAAGCGGCGTCTTTGGATACGGACTACGAAGAAGGCTGCGGATGCGGCTGCAAGAATCACGATCACAAGCACGAGAAATAATCGGAATTTCTTCAAGAATTCATAAAAAGAGCCGCGGCGCGCCCTTCGGAAGGCAGGGCGCGCGCGTTTGCGTGTTTTCAGGGAAAGGATTCTTTCGCAGATTGCGGAGAATTTCATAAGAGCAATTATTTTTGCTTGCAAAAATAATTGCGTTATGGTAAAATAGTAAGGCTATAAAATTCACACCACGGGCGTGTCGTATTCCGTTCCTGCAAAATCTTTCAAGGCAGGCTGTATACGATCCTGAAAGCGTTTGTGGGAGGAGAAAACGGAGGTTTAATTATGGCAGTTATCACTATGAAACAGCTGCTCGAAGCAGGCGTGCATTTCGGGCACCAGACAAGGAAATGGAACCCTAAGATGAAGAAATATATCTTTGCGGCTCGTAACGACATTCACATCATTGACCTGCAGCTGACGGTCGGCCTTGTGGAAAAGGCATATGCGTTTGTTGTGGACACCGTAAAGGCAGGGAAGAGCATTTTGTTTGTCGGAACGAAGAAGCAGGCGCAGGACGCGATCAAAGAAGAAGCGGTGCGTTGCGGACAGTTCTATATCAATTCCCGGTGGCTGGGCGGCACGCTGACCAATTTCAAGACGATCCGTTCCCGTATTGACCGTCTGAACAAGCTGGAAAAGATGGAAGAAAACGGGGATTTTGATCTTCTGCCCAAGAAAGAAGTTCTGGGTCTGAAGAAGGAAATGGAAAAACTCGAAGCGAATCTCGGCGGTATCAAAGACATGAAGACGCTTCCCGGCGTGATGTTTGTCGTTGATCCTCACAATGAAGAGATCGCGGTGCAAGAAGCGCGCAAACTGCATATTCCGATCGTGGCGATCACAGATACCAACTGCGATCCCGATCTGATCGATTACGTGATCCCGGGCAACGACGATGCGATCCGTGCGGTAAAACTGCTTTCGGGCGTAATTGCGAATGCAGTCATCGAAGCAAACCAGGGCGAAGCAGTGAATGCGGAAATGCAGCAGGCTACACAGGAAGTTGCCGAAGACGTTTCCATCGAAGAAGTAGTGGAAGCGGCGGAAGAAGTACCTGCAGACGCTGAGTAATCGGAAGTCAAGAAAAACAGAAAAAAAGGGAGGCACGGAAAAATGGCTATTACGGCAAGTGATGTAAACGCACTGCGTCAGAAGACGGGCGTAGGCATGATGGATTGCAAAAAAGCGCTCACGGAAGCGAACGGAGATATGGATAAAGCGATCGAGATCCTTCGCGAGAAGGGAATGGCGACCGCGGCAAAGAAAGCGGGCAGGATCGCGGCAGAAGGCATTGTGGACAGTTACATCCACATGGGCGGAAAAGTCGGCGTGCTCGTAGAAGTGAACTGCGAGACAGACTTCGTCGCACGCGGCGACCAGTTCAAATCGTTGGTTCATGATATCGCTCTGCAGATCGCGGCGGCGAAGCCTTTGTATATCACGAAGGAAGAAGTTCCTGCCGAAGTTCTGGAAGAAGAGAAAAAGATCCTGAAGGTCCAGGCGATGAACGAAGGAAAGCCCGAAGCGATTGCCGAAAAGATGGTACAGGGCAGGATCAAGAAGTATTACGAAGATTTCTGTCTGTTGGAGCAGCCGTTTGTAAAGGATTCTTCCAAGACCATCGGAACGCTGATCACGGAAGCGATCGCGGCGATCGGCGAGAAGATCACGGTTCGTCGTTTCGCGCGCTTCGAGATGGGCGAAGGCATTGAAAAGAGAAAAGACGACCTTGCAGAGGAAGTCGAGAAACAAGTTTCCAAGATGAAAGGTTAATGCAAGAGAAGGCGCACAAGTGTATATTTGTGTGCCTTTCTTTTCAGTTTCGGATCTGTTTAGCGTTCTCTGTGCGGCGGTATGTCGGCGGATGCGGAGGTACGCTTTTCGGGCCGAAATACAAAATTCATACAGCGGGGGCTAACATGGAATTAAAACCGAAATATAAACGTATTATTTTAAAGTTATCCGGCGAAGCGCTTGCCGGCGAGAAGGGATTCGGACTGGACGAAAAGATCATAGCGGGAGTCGTGGATCAGCTGATCCGTATTCACGAACTGGGCGTAGAAGTCGGGATCGTGCTGGGCGGCGGAAATTTCTGGCGCGGCAGACAGGGAACGAACATGGATCGCACGACGGCGGATCATATGGGCATGCTTGCGACGGTGATCAATTCGCTGGCGATGCAGGACGCGATCGAACAGCGCGGCGTACCGGTGCGGGTGCAGACAGCGCTGAACATGATCAGTGTTGCGGAACCGTTTATTCTGCGCAAGGCGCTTCGGCACTTTGAGCTCGGAAGGATCGTGATTTTTGCGTGCGGTACAGGTAATCCGTACTGTTCGACGGACACGGGTGCGGCTCTGCGTGCCTGCGAGACGAATGCCGACATACTGCTTTTGGCAAAGAATGTTGACGGCATTTATGACAGTGATCCGAAGGTCAATCCGAACGCGAAGAAGATCGACAAGATCACGCATATGGAAGTGATCAACCGCGGCCTGAAAGCCATGGATACGACGGCGATCACGATGTGTATGGACAACGATATTCCGGTTCTGGCGTTTGCGCTGTCGGAAAAGGACGCCATCGTCCGCGCGATCTGCGGCGAAAAGACCGGCACGATCATCACGAACGAATAATTCCGCACGCACGGCGGAAAGTCCGTTACCGTATGCCGTGCCCTGAAAGGGGCGACGGGGGTATGCGGGCTTGAACAGTGCGCGAGAAATTTTAACTGGAGGGATACCATGGTCGATAGCGAAAAAGTAGAAGAGATGCTGTTGCTTCTGGAAGAAAAGCTGGACAAAACGACGAGCGTTCTGCGCGAAGAATTTACGAACATTCGCGCCGGAAGAGCGAATCCTCATGTGCTGGATAAAATTCAGGTGGACTATTACGGAGCGATGACTCCGGTAAATCAGGTGGGCAATATATCGGTGCAGGATGCAAAATGCCTGGTGATCAGCCCGTGGGATGCATCTTTGCTCAAAGGCATCGAAAAGGCGATCCTTGCATCGAATATCGGGCTGACTCCGACGAATGACGGTAAAGTGATCCGTCTTATCTTCCCCGATCTGACGGAGGAGCGCCGCCGCGACATTGCCAAGCAGATCAAATCTTTGTCGGAGGACTCGAAAGTGGCGGTGCGCAATCTTCGCCGCGATGCGATGGAATCTCTGAAAAAGATGAAGAACAACAAAGAAATATCCGAAGACGAGTGCGCGTCGCTGGAAAAGGATGTCGAAAAGACGGTTTCCAAGACGATGGAGCAGATCGATAAGCATACCGCCGATAAAGAAAAAGAAATCATGTCCGTTTGACAGGGCTAAGGTATGAAAAGAATAAAATTACCCGTCCATATTGCATTTATAATGGACGGAAACGGTCGTTGGGCGAAACGCAGATTTCGTCCGCGCGGATACGGTCATAAAATGGGCGTGCAGAATATGTTCAAGATCTGCTCCCACGCCTTTGATTTGGGAGTCAGGATCGTGACGGTGTATGCACTCTCCACGGAGAATCTTTCCCGTCCTAAAGAAGAGGTGGATGAACTCTTCGATCTTTTCCGAACGTTTTTCGGGAAGAAAAAAGATAAAATGCAGGAGATGGGAGTCAAGATCAACGTGGTGGGCGACATTACGGTGTTTCCGCCCGACATTCAGGAAAGTATTCTTGAGATGATGGACGAAACGTCGCATCTTGTTCGGGGGCTTTTGAATATTTGTATCAATTACGGTTCGCGGCAGGAGATCATCCGAGCCGTGAATGCGGCGGTTTCATACGGCCGTTTTGTGGATGAACAGAGCTTTTCGTCGCTTTTGGAGACGGGCGGGATCCCGGATCCCGATCTGATCATCCGTACGGGCGGAGAACTCAGACTGAGCAATTTTTTGTTATATCAGGCGGCTTACAGCGAACTTTACTTTTCGGGAAAGATGTGGCCGGAGTTTTCCAAACGAGATCTGGAAAAGGCCATCGAAAATTATTCCGCGCGCGACAGGAGATTCGGAAACGTACAGGAGGAGTGAGGGATGCTTCGTACTCGAGTAATCACGGGAGCTGTATATTTTGCAATCATCGTTGCTTTTTTTGCACTGCGACTGGTTGATGCCCGCCTGTTCGGGATCCTTATTTATGCGTTTTCGCTGATCGGCACGTATGAGATGGTTCATGCGCTTTCGGGGCCGCACGTCAACGCCCAGGATACCGCAGAGCCCCCCATGCCCATGAGCAAATCGCAAAAGTTTGTTGTCTATGCTTATGCGATCCTGTTTACGCCGTCCTTTTACGTGGCAGATTTTATTCACGAAAGGGCAGGATTCCGTTGCCTTTTAACGTTGTCGTTCCTGTTTGCGTTGGTGTTGTTTTGTCTTTTGGTGGTGGATCACAAAAATACCGACATCAAGGGCACGGGTGCGGCGATGCTTTGCGGCTTTTATCCGACCGCGATCCTGTCCACGACAATTCTGACCAATTCACTTCCGCCTCAGGGTGCGCCCGCACTCGGACTGTTGCTGATATTTGTCATATCTCCCGTGACCGACACGTTTGCGTTTTTTGTGGGAAGCCTCTGCAAAGGCAAAAAACTTTGCCCGACTATCAGTCCGAACAAGACGGTTTCGGGGGCGATCGGCGGGATCGTGTTCGGCAGTCTTGCAAGCATTCTTCTGTATTGGCTGTATACGTTGGCGACCGGCTATGTCTATGAAGGGATCTTCAGCGGCTGGGCAGGCACCCCTTGGATCGTATTTGCCGTGATCGGGCTTATCTGCTCGTTCATGACAGAGTTCGGCGACCTTGTGGAAAGCGTGATCAAGCGTAAATGCGGCATTAAGGATATGGGCAGACTCCTTCCCGGACACGGCGGAATTTTGGACCGCATTGACGGTACCTTATTTGCCAGCACGTTCATATATCTTGCATTTATTCTCGCAGTTCTATGAGTGTGAGGCTTTGAAAAGAAAAATGCGGAGCGGTGCTGTCGGCACCGCTCCGATTGTATTTTATCGGAAAATTTCACGAAATCGGATTCGGAACGGATCCGATCGGCATAAAAAATTTTTCACGGCATATATTGAACGGAAGGGAAACGTATGAAAAGGATCTCGATCATTGGGAGCACGGGCTCGATCGGCAGACAGGCAATCGAAGTCTGCAGGCGGTATCCGGAGCGCTTTCAGATCGTCGCTTTGGCGGCAAATACGGGCGGAACGCTCTTTGAACAACAGATAGATCAGAATCGGCCGGAGTTTGCGGCTCTGCGCACGGAACGGAATATAAACGTGCCGAAAGGGACGCGCTTTTCCTGCGGGGAAAAGGCGTTCGAAGAGGCTTGTTCCTATGACAATGCGGATATAGTGCTCATAGCGGTAACGGGCTTTGCGGGGCTGAAAGCGGCGCTTTCGGCGCTTTCAGCCGGGAAAGATATTGCACTTGCAAACAAGGAAAGTCTGGTCGTGGGGGGGCAGTTGGTTATGCCGCTGGCGGAGCGGAAGGGACTTCGCGTCCTTCCCGTAGACAGCGAACATTCTGCGATCTGGCAGTGTCTGAACTTTGACAGAAAAGCGCCTTTCCGAAAAATATTGTTGACAGCAAGCGGCGGGGCGCTGCGCGATGTTCCCATGGAAAAACTGGGACAGGTAACGGCAAAAGACGCTCTGGCGCATCCGAACTGGAAAATGGGCCCGAAGATCACGATCGACTGTGCGACTATGCTGAACAAGGGCTTTGAGGTGATGGAAGCGATGCACCTGTACGGGGCGGCGCTTTCGCAAATCGAGGTGCTGGTACACAGGGAGAGCATCGTGCATTCGATGGTGGAGTTTGCGGACGGCGCAGTGCTGGCGCAGATGGCGATGCCTTCGATGGAATTGCCGATCCAGCTGGCGCTGACGTATCCGGAACGGCTGGATTGCGGATTGCCGTCGGTGGATTTTTTCAAGGCGGGATCGCTGCATTTTGAAAAAGTGGACGAAAAACGCTATCCCTGTTTTGTGTTGGCGCGGCAATGCGCGGAAAAAGGCGGGACGTATCCCTGTATTTTGAACGCGGCTGGGGAAGTGGCGGTATCCGCTTTTTTAAACGGGCAAATAAAATACACGCAAATTGCAGACATTATAGAAGACGTGCTTGCGGCGAAAATCGACGGCAGTGCGGAAAGTTACGAAGCGCTGGAAGAGACAGATCGCAGGGCACGTGCCTGTGCGCGGTTGAAAATCGGTTAAGCGCAAGAAATCATAAAAGGGGAGACGTATGGCGCTCAATCTTCTCGCATTTTCGGATGTGATGAAAACGATCGGTTCTGTGTTGCTGGCAATTCTGATTTTGCTGGCAATGATCACGGTACACGAATTCGGGCATTACATTGCGGGAAAAATCTTTAAATTTAAAATCAACGAATTTGCGATCGGGTTCGGGCCCGCGCTCTACAAACGTACGAAAAAGAACGGAGAAGTGTTTTCGGTGCGTGCATTGCCGCTCGGCGGCTATTGCGCGTTTGAGGGTGAGGACGAAGAAAATTCCCATCCGGACGCATTCAATAATAAAAAGCCCTGGCAGAGGATCATTGTATTGTTTGCGGGCGCATTTATGAATTATCTGCTCGCATTGCTTTTGATCATTACTTCGTTTTTTGCGTACGGACAGCTGCTTTTAATGACCTATCGCGTGGATACTTCGGAGTATACGCAAAGCGGCATCGCCGTGGCGGGGTATTCTTTTCAGGACGAAGATGTGATCATCCGATGCGAGGGGAAGGGTATCTATTTGACGAGCGATCTCATGGAAGTGCTGGAAGGCAAAAAGGAAGGGGATCTCGTAACGTTTCTCGTTTCGCGCAAAGGGGAAACAGGCAGGACCGAACAGGAGATCAAAGTCATGCTCCGCAGCGACGCGGATTTTAAAAATCTGACGGATACGGGGGCTTTGTGGGATTCTTTGGGGATCGCGCGCCAATATGCGGAAGACGGAGAAACTTATATCCATATGGTTGCTTCAACGTCGTATAAGGGATTCGGATTTTTTGAAACGCTCGGAAGGTCTTTTACCTATTCTTTCCAGATCGGCGGCACGATCTTCAAGGTGTTGGGACAGCTGTTTACCGGTGATCTGGGGCTTTCGGCGTTTGGCGGGCCGGTAACGACGATCAAGCTGACTTCGCAGATCGCATCGCAGAGTTTTCAGCAGTTTTTGGAGATCGCGGCGTTTATCGGCGTGAACCTTGCGGTGTTCAATCTATTGCCGATACCCGCTCTGGACGGCTCTAAGATCGTATTTACTCTCATTGAATGGGTGCGCGGGAAGCCGATCAACCGCAAAGTGGAAGCGATCATCCACGCGGCAGGATTTATTCTGCTCATCGGCTTTGCGATTTTAGTGGATATTTTACAGTTTTTTTAGTTAAAATCAAAAAGTGCAACGCCCCGCGAAAAATTCGCGGGGCGCCGCTCACAAAAATAAAAAAAGCAGGAAACGTGTCAACGTTTCCTGCTTTTTTTTATCTGTCATCCGTAACAATGGGTACAATTTCTGCAAGGTTTTTTTTAATATATCCTTGACTTTTCAGCAAGTTTTTTATAAAAGCGCTTCGTATTCTTCATAAAGTTTTTCGACGGCAGCATGCAACTCATTGAGACGCGCGCATTTTTCGTTTAAAAGTTTATAATCGGCGGCAATTTCCGGTTTTGCTATTTCCTCATTCAGTGCCGCAATTTCGTTTTCTGTATCGGAAATCTTCTTTTCGATCTCTTTTATCTTTTGTTTTTTTCGAGCTTCTTCGGCGCGCTCCGCTTTCGAGCGGTAAGATGCCGTATTCTGAACGGCTCTCTCTTCCGCTTTTTCGGCTCTTTCTGCGGCCGCTTTATCATCCGCCTGCATCTTTTTCAACGCCGTATATTCATCATATCGGCAGGGGTATAGAGTAATTTTTCCGTTTTCGATCTCCAGAATTTTCTCGGCGATATTGGAGATAAAATAGCGGTCATGCGAAACAAACAGGAGCGTCCCTCCGAACGCTTTCAAAGCCTCTTCCAGGCTTTCCCGCGCCAAAAGATCAAGGTGGTTTGTGGGTTCGTCCAGAACAAGAAAATTGGCACAGAGGGCTTCTAAAAGCACGAGAGACAATTTTGCGCGTTCTCCGCCCGAAAGTGAGCGGACTTTTTTCTCCATGTCCTCGTCTGTCAGTTTCGCGCGGGCGAGCAGGGCGCGCGCCTGTGTCTGCGTCATGCCCGTGTGTTTGTGCCAGAGAGCTCCCAGAACCGTTTCATCGGGGTCGAGATCTGCATTTTCCTGGTCATAATAGCCGATCTTATTGAACCGTCCCCAACGCACGGAAGGATCGCGCTTTTGTACAAGTGTGCGGATAAGTGTAGATTTTCCCGTGCCGTTTTCGCCCACGATCGCAATTTTTTCGCTGCGACGTACTTCAAAATTTGCGTCGGAAAACAACAATTTTCCACCCGCTGAAAGGGACAGGCCGCTTACCGACAGGGCGCGCTCCTCGCTTTTTTCCATCGTTTCAAAGGAAAATTTGGGCGGTTTCGGCGGGGGGACGGGCTTTTCGAGCAATTCCATCGATTCCAGCTTTTTTACCCGCGACTGCGCGCTCTTTGCTGTCGTTGCGCGCACGATGTTGCGCGCAACGTAATCTTTCAGGTCGGCGATCTCTTCCTGTTGGCGTTCGTATTCTTTCAGGTCGTGTTCGTATTTTTCCGCTTTCAAAACTTTGTATTTGGAATAGTTGCCGCGGAAAGCCTGAATGCGGCAGTTTTCCAGTTCAAAAATCTTGGTAACGATCGCATCCAAAAAATAACGGTCGTGGGAAACAGTGAAAATCGCACCGCGGTAATTTTTCAGATAATCTTCCAGCCAGAACAGGGTGGAAACGTCCAAGTGGTTGGTCGGCTCGTCCAAAAATAAAATTTCGGGCTCTTCCAAAAGAAGACGGCACAATTTGAGCCGTGTCTTTTCTCCGCCGCTCATGGTGGAGATCTTCTGCTCATACATTCCGCCGAATCCCATACCGTTTAAAACCGTTTTGATCTTCACTTCCGCATTGTAACCGTCTGCGGCGGCAATGGCACGCTCCAACTGTTCGTACTTTGCGGAAAGATCGAGATATTCCTTGCTCTGAAAGGGGACTGTCGCCAATTTCTGTTCGATTTCACGCAGACGTTCCATTGAATTATAAACAAAAGCAAAGACCGAACGCATTTCTTCGTAAACGGTCTTTTCGCTTTCCAGACCGCCGTTTTGTTCCAGCCAGCCGATTTTCAATCCCGTTTTTTTGTAAATTTGCCCTTCGTCGGGGAAAAGTACACCCGTCATCAGTTTGATGAGCGTGGTTTTCCCTTCTCCGTTCGCACCGATAAAGCCGATGCGTTCTTTTTCCGATACGGTAAAGGATATATTGTCCAGAATGATTTTGTCATCGTAGCCGAAGCGTACGTTTTCCAGCGATATTAACATAATTTTTGTAAAACTCCGCAAAATAGCGGCATGAAAAAAATTTCAATGGCCGATATAGAATTGTTGGAAGAAAAACTCGCCGCGGCGCCCCCTTCCGAGGTCGCGCCGCTCGTAAAAAAATTGGTCAAAGCCCGCCATGCCTTTATCCGTCAGAATCATACCGATTCTTAACCTGTTTACCTTCTGAAATCGGAAAAGATATGTTTAAAATCGGGTATGCAAGCGTTGGAAAGAGACTTAAATGCGGTCAGGCGGGAACAAGGTTCGCCGTCAACGGCATGATCTGTTGCGGAATAGGTGAATCGATAATCAGAAAAGGGTGTTTGTATCCGCCGAGAAATCAGGAATAAAGCGGGAATCGGCGGCTTCGAGCTTTTGCAAAAACAAGCGTTCGATGCCGCAGGAAAAGACAAAATCGCGCACTTTTCTGTATTCGCGCGGCGTGATGCGCCTTTTCAGTTCGGGGAAATTTTCGATGTCGCCGCAGGGCGTGTACTGTCCCATCAGAGAAAAATAGGCGGGAGAGTGGAGTGAGGCAAACCACTCTACGATTTTTAAAGAATCGTCCGTGCAAAGCGGGAGTACAAGATGCCGTACGATACATCCGCGCATCATCTTTTCGCCGTCAAATTCGCATTCGCGCCGAGCCATGAATTCCACGGCGCGCGAAGCGTATTCGAAATAGTTTGCCTTACCCGTGTACCGCGCTGAAATCTTGGGCGAATAATATTTCATATCCGGCAGATAGATGTCGATATACTTGTCGAGCGCCTGCAATACTTCAATTTTTTCGTAAGAATGGGTATTGTAGACGACGGAAATTTTCGGTCTGTATTCCCTGAAAGCCTGCAAAAGCTGGGGAACGTAGTGGGAGGCAGTAACGAGATTGATGTTTTCGGCGCCCATGTCTTCCAGTTCACGGAAAATGCGGATAAGGGTGTTTGTGTCGCAGGATTCTCCCGTGTTGGCGCGGGAGATTTCGTGATTCTGGCAGAACACGCACCGCAGGGCGCATCCGCTGAAAAAGACGGTGCCCGAACCTTTTTTTCCGGAAATACACGGTTCCTCGAAGGGGTGCAGACCGTATTTGGCGACGCGCACTGTGTTGTCCGCACCGCAGGCGCCGCATTCATGTGATCTGTCTGCTCCGCATTCTGCGGGGCAGAGCTTGCATTTTGTTTCCATAAGGGAATTGTATCATATTTTTCGGTGTTTGAAAAGCATTGTTATGCGCAGCGGGGAAATTATTGACAAGTTGTGCGTTTCATACTATAATAATAGATGAAAAACGACAATCTGAGGGCGCGGCGAGACCGCGCTCTGTCCGCCGTTTACGGCGGAAAATTTTGGGAGACGGAACATGAAATACTTTTTTACAAGCGAAAGCGTAACCGAAGGACATCCCGATAAAGTCTGCGATCAGATCTCGGACGCAGTTTTGGATGCAGTCCTGACAAAGGACGAAAATTCCCGTGTGGCGATCGAATGCTGCGCGACGACGGGTATGGTTCTTGTGATGGGCGAACTGTCCACAAACTGTTATGTCGATATATCCAAAATCGTGCGCGATACGGTCAAAGAGATCGGGTACACGCACGGTCAGGGATTTTCCTATAATTCGCTGGCGGTCATTACGGCGATCCACGGGCAGAGCGCGGATATTGCGCTGGGGGTAGATAATTCTCTGGAAAAGAAAGCGGGCGGCGATGAAGCGGATCAGATCGGCGCGGGCGATCAGGGAATGATGTTCGGGTATGCGGTGAACGAGACACCCGAACTGATGCCGCTTACGGCGGTACTGTCGCAGAAGCTGGCGATGCGGCTTGCCGAAGTGCGAAAGAGCGGACTTCTGCCGTATCTGCGTCCAGACGGAAAGACGCAGGTCACTGTGGAATATGAGGATAAGAAACCCGTTCGTGTGGATACGATCGTTGTATCGGCACAGCATGATGAGCACGTTTCGCAGGAACAGTTGAAACAGGATATCCGTAAGTATGTGATCGACGAGGTCGTGGACGCAAAACTTTTGGATAAAGATACGAAATATTTTATCAATCCGACGGGCAGGTTTGAGATCGGCGGGCCGGAAGGCGACAGCGGGCTGACGGGCCGCAAGATCATTGTGGATACCTACGGCGGCAGATGTGCGCACGGCGGCGGGGCGTTTTCGGGAAAAGACAGCACGAAAGTAGACCGCAGTGCGGCGTATATGGCACGGTATATCTGCAAGAATATTGTGGCGGCGCACCTGGCGGATGAATGCGAGTTGCAGCTTGCCTATGCGATCGGCGTGGCGAATCCCGTGTCGGTGTTTGTCAATACCTACGGGACGGGCAAGGTCACGGACGAAAAACTGGCGCAGATCGTGCGCGAAAATTTTGACCTGCGTCCGCTTGCGATCATCCGTAAACTCGGGCTTCGTAAACCCATTTTCAAAAAGACGGCGGCATACGGGCATTTCGGCAGGGAAGAATTTCCTTGGGAAAAGACGGACATGGCTGAAAAACTGGCAAAATATTTGCGATAAATTTGCGCCTTTCGGCGCGGGAAAAGGGCGGCGTACGCCCTTTTTGCGTATTAAGAGGGAGAATGAATATGAAAGGGTTGTTTGCGGAAATGGCAAAGCGTGCCGTGCGGCTCGTATCCGGTGAAAACATTGCTTGTGTGTGCTGCGGAGCAGAATTGTTTTCGGATAAATATTTTTGTGAACGGTGCCTGGATTCCCTTCCGTTCAATGCGGGGTATATTTGCGATAAGTGCGGCAGGGCGATCGCAGACGATTATCCCGTGTGTCCGGAGTGCAAAGCGCATATGCCCGATTATACTTCCGCGCGCAGCGCGTTTGTGTACAGCGGCGAAATAGTGCGTCTCATCAAGGAATTCAAGACGGGTGAGAAGTACCTTGCGGAAGCGTTTGCGGACAGGATGTTCCCGATCCTTCTTTCGCAGTTTCGGGATGCGGACATGCTCGCCTTTGTGCCGATGACGCCGCGGGCGGTGAAGGAGCGCGGATACAATCAGTCGGAACTTTTGGCAGATATTTTGTCTCAAAGGTGCGGAATCCCGCTGGAAAGAGAACTTCTCGTCAAGACGCGCGAAACGGCGGAACAGAAAGAATTATCCGCCGCAGAGCGGGCGAAAAATCTGCAAGGAAGCATTCGCGTGCACGAACGGACGGTTTGCCGCGGTAAAAATATCGTACTTATAGACGACGTGATGACGACGGGCACAACGGCATCCGTGGCGGCGAAAGCGATTTTGCGCGCGGGAGCGCTCAGCGTGCATGTGCTCACGGTCGCAAGCGTGCCCGAGCGGAGCCAAAATATTTGAGGGCCCGAAAAGTGAAAAATAGCGTAAAAATGCGCCAAATTGTCAAAAGCCGTTCAAAAATCTTTTACATTTTTGGGAAAATAGTGTAAAATAAGAACAGTGTGCGGTGGTATCGCGTTTTTTATGCGGATCACCGATTGTTTTAAGATATTTTATAGCCGCGGCTCATTCCGCGCCGCGGCGCAGGGGAGCAGTTTATGGGACTTATAAACTATATGTTCAACAGCGACGGGCGTCGCAGTCTGAAAAAACTGGATAAAATGGCGAGCCGCGTCGAAGCGCTTGAACAAAAGTATGCGGCGATGTCTGATTCAGAACTCCGTGGCCAGACGAATTTGCTCAAAGACCGCCTCAAAGCGGGCGAAACGCTGGACGATATCCTGTACGATGCGTTTGCGGTCGTGCGCGAAGCGGCATGGCGCGTTCTCAAACTCAAACATTATCATGTCCAGATCATCGGCGGTATCTGCCTGCACCAGGGCCGTATCGCAGAAATGAAGACAGGTGAAGGTAAAACGCTGGTCGCGACGCTTCCTGCCTATCTCAACGCATTGGCCGGCAAGGGCGTGCATATCGTAACGGTCAATGATTATCTGGCAAAGCGTGACGCGGAATGGATGGGAAAAGTTCATAAGTTCTTAGGTCTTACGGTCGGCGTTGTCGTGCCGGGCATGGACGACGCGCAGAAGCAGGTCGCATACAACTGCGACATCACCTATGCGACCAACAACGAACTCGGATTCGATTATCTGCGCGATAATCTGAAAACGGATCTTAAACGCATGGTACAGCGCGATCTGGATTTCGCGATCGTCGACGAAGTGGACTCCATCCTCATCGATGAAGCGAGAACACCGCTCATTATTTCGGGTAAAGGCGACAAATCCAGCGAATTGTATGAGCGCGTAGATAAATTCGTGCGTACGCTCGAAGGCGGTTTCGACGACGAGGGTGCGCAGGGTGAGGAGGACAAGGACTCCAAAAAGAAGCGCAAAAAGGCAGCCGAAGAAGAGGAAGAGCCGGAAGAGGAATCCAAGTACGGCGATTACGACGACATTGCCAAAGGTGCGAAGTACGGCGACTGGGACTATGTGATCGACCGTAAAGACCGCACCGTGCAGATCACGGAAAAGGGCGCGGCGAAAGCGGAACGCTTCTTCAATATCGAAAACCTGGGCGACATCGAGAATGCGTCGCTCAACCATCATATCCAGCAGGCGCTCAAAGCGCACAAGCTGTTCCATCGCGACGAAGATTACATCGTGAACGATGACGAAGTTATCATTGTCGATGAGTTTACCGGCCGACTGATGATCGGGCGCCGCTATTCGGACGGCCTGCATCAGGCGATCGAAGCAAAGGAAGGTGTAAAAGTCCGCAACGAGAACAAGACGTATGCGACGATCACGTTCCAGAATTTCTTCCGTCTTTACAAAAAACTGTCGGGCATGACCGGTACGGCGAAAACGGAAGAAGGCGAATTCCGCACTATTTATTCGCTGGACGTTCTGGAGATTCCGACCAACCGTCCCGTGGTTCGTAAGGATATGCCGGATGCGGTTTATTCCACGGTGGACGGAAAGAAGCGTGCGCTTTTAAAAGAGATCACCGATCGGCATGAAAAAGGTCAGCCTATCCTGATCGGTACGGCGACGGTCGAAAAGAGTGAAGAGATCGCGAAGATGCTGCGTAAAAACGGCATTAAACATAACATTCTGAATGCGAAAAACCATGAACGTGAAGCGGAAATCGTGGCGCAGGCCGGACGTTTGGGCGCGGTAACGATCGCAACGAACATGGCAGGCCGTGGTACGGATATCCTGCTCGGCGGCAACCCCGAATACCTTGCTAAAAAGCGCATGCGCGAGGAAGGCGTGGAGCATGAAATGATCGAGCTTGCGACGTCGTATGCGGAATTGGAAGGCGAAGCAGAAGAACAGCGTAAAAAGTACCGCGCCATGTACGATGAACTGTATGCGAAGTACAAGGCGGAAACGGACGCGGAAAAAGTAGATGTGGTCAAGGCGGGCGGTCTGTGTATTCTGGGTACCGAGCGTCATGAATCCAGACGTATCGACAACCAGCTGCGCGGACGTAGCGGACGTCAGGGCGACCCTGGTGAATCCATTTTCTTCATCTCACTGGAAGACGATCTCATCAAACGTTTCGGCGGCGACCGCCTGAAAAAGATTTACAGTGTGTTCTGTAAGGACGAAGATACCTGTTTGCAGTCGCGCATGCTTTCGCGCGGTATTGAAAATGCGCAGAAGGCGATCGAGGGCAGGAACTTCGGTATCCGTAAAAACGTCTTGCAGTATGACGACGTCATGAACAAACAGCGTGAAGTTATGTATGCGGAACGCATGAAAGTTCTCAAAGGCGAAGATGTTCACGGACAGGTCGTCAAATTTATCCCCGATTTCGTGCGCAAAGTCGTATCCGAAGCGGTCAACATCGACGAAATGCCCGAAAAATGGGATGCTGCCGTACTCAACCGTGCTCTGGAAAACCGCTTGCTTCCTGAAGGGAGCGACTTCATTACCCAGGAAAAACTCAATCGTTGGGACGTAGATACGGCGCTTGATAAGATAACAAAAGCAACCGAAAAGGCGTATGAACAGAAGATCGTCGAAGTGAAGGAAGAACTCGGTATCGATTATTCGGACGTCGAGCGCAGATTCCTTTTGATGAACGTGGACAGAAACTGGATCGATCAGATCGACGCAATGGATCAGTTGCGCAAAGGTATCGGTCTGCGCGCGTACGGGAACGTCGACCCCGTTATCTCCTATAAGCAGGAAGGCTACGAGATGTTTGACGAGATGACCGAACGCATCCGCAGCAATACGATCGCCATGCTTTTGAAAGTCCGCATAGAAGTCAGCCGCCCGATGGTTCAGCCTATCGAGGCACCCAAAGCCGTTACGGAAAATCAGCAGCTCACGACAAATTCGCCCGAAGGTGCTTCCAAACCTGCCATGCATACGCAAAAGACTCCGGGGCGCAACGATCCTTGCCCCTGCGGCAGCGGCAAAAAATACAAGAATTGCTGCGGTAAAAATGTATAAAGACAGATCACGTTCTGTAAAAAGCGCTCCCCGTGGGGGGGCGCTTTTTAAAAATGTTATTGACATTCGGAAAGATTAGTGATAAAATTTTTTTGTGTTTTATGAATGCTTGCATTAGAAATGCCAAAGGAATAATTTAAAAGGATTCAAGATATGTCCGGACTGAATGAAAATTTTTTCAAAATTGACGAAAGCAAAGATTATCGGGAGATCGATTGCATTCTGGCGGAAGGGGAGCAGGTCTTATGGCGCGGAAAGCCGAAAAAATCGGCGTTTATTCTCAACAAAATTCTGAAAATGCTTCCGATCGCTTTGATCTGGCTCCTGTTTGACGGCGGATTTATAACGGTTTTATGTATGATGGGGCCGGAGCTTCCCACTCCGGTCATTATCGGTATGTGCGTGTTTTTTCTTTTTCACCTGTTGCCGGTGTGGATCTGGATTTCGCACGTGGTTACAGCGAACCGACAGCACAAGAATCTGGAATATGCGTTTACCGATAAACGGATCGTTGTCAAATCGGGAATTGTCGGCATTGATTTTAAAAACATCTACTATGCCGATATCACGTCTGTGAACCTGAAAGTCGGATTGATAGACAGAATTTGTAAAGTCGGCGATATTTATATCAAGGGGAAAGAGAGTGCGGCCGTGCTTTACGATCTTGAAAACTGTTATTTTATTGTAAATAAACTGCAGGAGATCGTGCTCGACCTTAAAACGGATACATATTTCCCGAACGATCTTCGTCCCAAGACCAATCGAGGTTTTCGGACAGGATACACCAAAGAGTGACTTTTACGTGGCTGTCGGAATTTAAAGGCATGCGGATATGCGTAAAGCCGTGGGATTCTTTCAGATCGAATGAAGAAAGCCGCCGCAGCGGGCTTGCCCGCTGCGGCGGCTTTTCGATCGGCGGTATTTTTCGGTATATCGGCCGAGTGGGAGGCGAAACACATTGTGACATTTCGATTGCGGAGAGCTTTTCGACGGGATTTCTTATCTTTCGGGGTCAGAAAAGCAGGCGCAAGGCGACAATGATTGACAAATTCTTCCGATATATGGTATAATCGACAAGATAAAGGAAGAGGTGTATATGTTTAAAGCGGACGATTACAGATTGCGTGCGAAAGCGCTTTCGGATACATTGCAGGAGACGAAAGAGGCGCTGGATATCGATATACTTGTGAAAAAGCTTGCCGAACTGAAAGCGGAGCAGGAGAAACCGGAAGTTTGGCAGGATCTTGAAAAATCCACCAAACTGGGCAGGGAAATTTCTTCGGTGGAGAGCAAGATCAACGCCTATGAAAAAGGGAAAAAGGCGTTGGAAGAGGTGGATTCGGTCATAGATCTGATCGAAGAGACGGAGGAAGAAGAGCTTGTTCCCGAGTTGGACTCTCTTCTTCATACGGTGGAAGAAGATCTGGAAGAAATGCGTATCCGCACGCTTTTGCGTGGAAAATATGATGCAAACAATGCTCTTTTGACGCTTCATTCGGGAGCGGGCGGCACGGAGAGCTGCGATTGGGTTTCCATGCTGTACCGCATGTATACGCGTTATGCGGAGCGCAACGGATTCAAGGTAACGGAACTGGATCGTCTCGACGGCGATGAAGCGGGGATCAAGAGCGTAGATTTCAAGATCGAAGGTGAAAATGCGTACGGGTATCTGAAAGCGGAAAAGGGCGTGCACAGGCTGGTGCGCATATCTCCGTTTGACGCAAACAAGCGCAGGCATACGTCCTTTGCTTCGCTGGAAGTAATGCCGGAGATCGACGACGACGGGGATGTGGAGATCCGCAGTGAAGATCTGAAAGTCACCACATTCCGTTCTTCGGGTGCGGGCGGACAGCACATCAACAAGACGGAGTCGGCAATCCGCATCCAGCACATTCCGACGGGTATCGTGGTATCTTGTCAGAACGAGCGTTCGCAGATCCAGAACCGCGAAATGGCGATGAAGATGCTTCGCAGCAAACTCATCGAACTGAAAGAGAGTGAGCGCATTGCCAACGAACAGAGCATCAAGGGGGAGATCAAAAAGATCGAGTGGGGCAGCCAGATCCGAAGCTATGTTTTCTGCCCGTATACGCTGGTCAAAGATCACCGTACGGGTTATGAAACGGGCAATATTCAGGCGGTCATGGACGGAGATATTCAGCCCTTCATCATCGATTATCTGAAAAAGAGCTGATGTTTTCTGCTAACGTTTGTGTGTGATATTTTTAAAACTCAGTATAAACGGCGGCAAATTTCTTGAAAATAAGCCGAGGGAAGCTGTGAAAAGAAAAAGGGCGGGAACGCCCTTTTCGTTTTAAAGAGGCTGGAACAGCTTTTTAAATGGCGCAGCGACGGCATAAAAATGTTGGAAAACTTTTAAACTGCAAGGATGATCGGGATTGGAACGTTCGGCATAGGTTTGGACGGCGCTCAGCTTTTGCTGAAAATTTTGTCTTGGAGAAAAGGAAGATGAAAAAGTATTTTAAGACGTACCGCAGAAAACCGAACAGTATTTTCTTTCTGGTTCTGGGATGCATTTTTGTGGTATTGGGTATTCTTGCAATATTCTGGACGGAAATTTTGGCGCTTGCCGTGGTTTGCATGGTATTCGGCGTTTTACTGGCGGTGCTGCCGCAGTTTGTGTTGTTTGAAAAGTACGGGATAAGCGAGGATGTCCTGCATTATAGGAAGGCGGGATTGCCTTGCAAAGTGCATGTTGACAAGATCGGGGCTGTCGTGGTGTGTATTTACGACGAGTACCGCCGCGGCAAAGGTTTTTTGCCTGCAAAATTTACGACGGAAAGCGGGGAAGTGTATATTCCCGCGATGGTATTTTTGCGTTCGGTGGATGAAAACGAACTGGATGTGTGCGATACGCGAACGGCAACAGGGATCACGTTCCGCAAGGAAAAGATTACCGACGCGGTGCTGGATTTCGGTTTTCTGGAAGAATTCTTCAAATCTGGTTTTTCCGGAAAGGTGTATATTTCCGAAGCGATTGCGGCTCTGTATAAGCCGGCCTTTGATGAAATTTTTCAAGACAGTGACAGGGTGACGGTTTATGATCGCCTGCCCAAAAACAGATTCCCGAAAAAAGAAAAATTGTCGGGAAAATAAGTATACGTTATCCTGAATTTACGGTAAAATATATGCGAGAGGATGCATAGGAAGCGGATAAGTGCTGCTTGCAGGGTGTAAACAAATCGTATGAACGCACACACATATGTGCGGAAAAGAAAAGAAGGGTGTTTATGGATTACAGAGCGCGTTTTTCCGAATTAAATATGAAAGAAGAGCCGTTGCTGCTCGGTATAGAGAGTTCGTGTGACGAAACAGCTGCCGCCGTGGTGCGCGGCAGGCAACTTTTGTCCAGCGTGATTTTATCTTCGGCGGCGGAGCAGGCAAAGTACGGCGGCGTCGTGCCGGAAATCGCTTCGCGCGCGCATACGGATGCGATCAGCACCGCCGTACATTCGGCGCTGGAAGAAGCAAACGTCAAGAAAGAAGACCTGGATGCGGTTGCCGTCACATACGGCGCGGGGCTTTTGGGTGCTCTGCTGGTTGGTTTGTCGTTTGCAAAATCGTTTGCGTATTCGCTGGACATACCGCTTCTGGCGGTCAATCATATCCGCGGGCATATGGCGGCGGCGTATCTGACGGATCCTTTGCTGGAGCCGCCCTTTATCACGCTGCTTGCAAGCGGCGGGCATACGGCTGTTTTATATACAAAAAGTTTTACCGATTTTGAGATCCTCGGTTCGACGCGCGACGATGCCGCGGGAGAAGCGTTTGACAAGGCGGCGCGCGTATTGGGACTTCCGTATCCAGGCGGGCCGAACATTGAAAAACTTGCGGCGCAGGGGAAGCCGTGCATTGCATTTCCGAAAATGTTCAAGGGAAACGGGTATGATTTTTCATACAGCGGACTCAAAACGGCTGTCATCAATTATTGTCATACAAAAGAACAGAAAGGGGAAGAATACAACCGTGCGGATGTGGCGGCATCTTTTCAGTGTGCGGCCTGCGACGTTCTTGCCGAGCGTGCCGTTGCGGCGGCAAAAGAATACGGGTGCAAGACCATCGCCGCAGGCGGCGGCGTGATCGCCAACGGTTATCTGCGCGCGAAACTTGTCCGGCTTTGCGAGGAAAACGGATTTCATGCAGTATTGCCGGAAAAGAAATATTGCACCGATAATGCGGCAATGATCGCGTCGGAAGGACTCATCCGTTACAGAGCACACGATTTTGCCGATCTTTCCGTCAACGCGTGCGCGCATATCCCTCTCGGGAAAAAAGGAAAACAATGATCCGTTTTATATAGTTGTATATAAAAGAAGAAAAATTTTTTGCGGAGGCAGACAAAGTCTGCCTCCGTTTATCTGAATGCAGACAATATAAGCCGCGGGAAGCAAATATTTTTGCTTCCCGCGGCTTTTTTGCATACAGATCAAAAGTTCATTGGATGCAAACACCCGTTGCACCGAATGAATGATTGCATTGCAAAATCCGGAAAAGTTTGAGCAAATAGTTTGCATTGTCGGACTGCGGCAATGTAAGCCGTAAAATCTGCCGACAAAAATCGTTTGCGGGCAGTTTTTATGAAAAAAACAGCTAATGCGAAAATCGTAGGTTCGGAAAATGTATAATACGAAAAAAACTGGCAATAACTTTTCCGTAAAAAAATTGCGTCGGGAACAAAAAGAAAATCGGGCGCGGTAGTCGTAAAAACGGATGAGGGCAGAGGATCATATGGAGCTCTGCAGAGAAAAAGGAGATCGTGTAATGCGGGGAAGATGGTTTACGGTGATGGGGGCTCTGGCATTATCGCTGGTTTTGCTGGCCGTGCCGCAGCTTATGGACAAAGGTTTATTGTTTGACGGGGCGCAGAGCTATACTTTTTATGCGCAGAGTGAAAGTTCGCAGGCGCAGATCATATTGGCAGACGCATCCGAAGCGCTTGCCGTGAAATGGAGCATAGCTTCTCTGACAGGCGAAAGCGCGCGGTATGAAAGCGCGGAGGACGCGTTTGCACAGGCGGAAAAGTATCGCGCGGAGCTGATGATCGTGCGCACCGTTCAGGATGTAACGGATTACTATTATTATTCGCCGTGTTTGGGCGGCGGGGTCGATTTGGAAGGAAAACGTATCAATCTGCATATTGCGGTGCGCGGAACGTCCGCCAATATCGGTTCACCTCTTATTTTCGGAGGATATTGATAAAAAATAAAAAAATTTTTTCAGAAATTTTCTGCAAACGATGTATAAAGATCGGAAAAGAGTCAAAAATTCAACTATCAAAATTATTTCGGAGGCAATCATGCAAGAAAAGAAGCAGGGCGAATCGTCGCCCGTAAAAATCAAACGCAGGAATCTTTACTATGTACTCGTATCGGCGTGTGCCCTGATCGTGGCGGCGGCGATCGTGCTGACTGTCGTATTTGCAACACAGGGTTCACCTGTGGATGACCCGCTGGATCCGGGATTGGAACAGCCGGAAGATCCCGATGACGGAGATGACGATGGGGACGGACCGGATGAACCGGACGAACCCAGTGGCACCGAAGTAGTGTTCTCCATGCCCGTTTCCGACGGCACCGTGGCAACGACTTATACTTTCTGGTTTAACTCCACGCTGAACCGTTACAATCTGCATCAGGGTGTCGATTTTAAAGCGGATGCTGGAACGCAGGTCACGGCGGCGTATGCAGGGAAGATCGAAAGTGTGACCGATACGCTTTTGGAAGGCGGAAAGGTAGTTATCGATCACGGGAACGGACTCAAGACAGAGTATGCGTCCATTGACGTGTCTTCCAGTCTTAAGGTCGGCGATACGGTCAGCCAGGGCGATGTGATCGGGACGGTATCTGCCGAAGCCGATACGATGGGCAACGAATACAATGAAGGCCCGCACCTGCATTTCGGCGTTTTTGAAAACGGAGAAAGCATTGATCCCGTAACGTATCTCGATCTCGACGAAAAATAAATCATTCTCCCTCCTTTCGGGCGGAACGGCTTGGCCGTTCCGCCCGATTTCCGCTCAGAGCGGTTTATTTTTCGGCATCGGCTCCGCATTTGCAGCGCCGATACCGCCCGCTATCCGTTGACGATTGGTATCGGATCTTTCATAAACGACGAAAATGCAGCGCTTGCAAAAGTAAGGTGCAAAGTCGCCGTCGATCGCAGAAAAGTTTTTTCTGTAAAAGAATGCAAGTTTTTCTGAAAAATGAAGAAAGCGGTGCGCATTTTTTCCTAAACGGAAAAATGCGCACCGCGGAAACATAAAAACTCTGTACAAACGTGGGTAAATGTGTTAAAATAAAAGAAAATAAACGGGTGAAAACGGGAAAATGCACGAAGGACACAGGGAACGCATGTATGGACGGCTGTACGAACACGGTGAGTCGTTTACAGATTGTGAGTTGCTGGAAACGTTGTTGTATAACTTCATCACGCGCAAGAATACGAATCCGATCGCACATCAGTTGCTGGACTGCTTCGGGGATATGTACGGAGTATTTCATGCGACGCCGCGCATGCTGAGTCTTGTTTCGGGGATCGGCAAAAAGACGGCGGAGCAGTTGTATCTGCTGGGGAATATCTTTCGGAGAGTGAGCGATAGCGCACAGACGTTTACGCGGCTTTACAATTATGGGGAAGTAGCGGATTTTATCGGGAGTCGTTTTGAAGGGCTTTCTTATGAAAGGCTGGACTTATACATGACGAATTCTGAAAACGTGCTGATCTGTACCAAAAGCGTTACGTGTGCGGACGGTTCCAAAGTAGATATAGACGATAATTTATTGAGCTGTATCCTGACGGAAGTACAGCCTGTAAGTCTGATCGTTGCGCACAATCATCCGAGCGGGGACTGTACTCCTTCGAAGGAAGACGATGCTGCGTTGGAGCGGATCGGAAAGGTATGCCGAATGCATGGCGTATTTTTGCGGGAAAGCGTGATCTATACCAAAGAGGGTACATACAGTTATTATTTGCAAAACCGCATAGAAAAATTTCGCTGATGCGGCGAACAGAGTGACAAGAGATACAGAGTCTGCAAACAGCAGGCAAAAACAGACATTCAGGAGTTAACGACGATGAAAGAAGTGAGAACAAGATTTGCGCCGAGCCCTACGGGGTACATGCACATCGGAAATTTGCGCACGGCATTGTACGGATACCTGTACGCGAAGAAACAGGGCGGGAAATTTATTCTGCGGCTGGAAGATACGGACAGCAAACGTTATGTGGAAGATGCCGTACAGATCATATACGATACCCTTAAAGATGCGGGGATCCGCTATGACGAAGGCCCGGATATCGGGGGCGATTACGGCCCTTATATTCAGAGCGAGCGTGCGGAGATTTACAAAGAATACGCGAAAAAATTAGTGGAATTGGGCGGGGCGTATTATTGTTTTTGTGACAAAGAGCGCCTGGAAAGCCTGAAAGACGAAAATGGTGTGGGAAGGTATGACAAGCATTGCCTGCATCTGTCCAAAGAGGAAGTGGAAGAAAAACTGGCGGCGGGCGTACCGTACGTGATCCGTCAGAACGTTCCGGAAGAGGGGAGCGGCACCTATGAAGATATGGTATACGGCACGGTAACGGTGGACTTCAAAGAGATCGAAGACGGCATCTTATTGAAGAGCGACGGAATGCCCACGTACAACTTTGCGAACGTGATCGACGATCATCTGATGGGGATCACGCACGTGATCCGTGGCAGCGAATACCTTTCGAGCACGCCGAAATACAATCTGATGTATGACGCATTCGGCTGGGAGCGCCCGGTATACATTCATTTGCCGCCTATCATGAAAAATGCGCACGAAAAACTTTCCAAGCGCAACGGCGACGCAAGTTATCAGGATCTTGTCAATAAGGGATACATCAAGGAAGCGATCATCAATTATATAGCGCTTTTGGGCTGGAGCCCGAAGAGCAATCAGGAGAAAATGAGCCTGCAGGAACTGGAAGAGAACTTCTCTCTTTCCGGACTGAACAAGAGTCCCGCGATCTTTGACGAACCGAAACTGCGCTGGCTTTCGGGAGAATATATCCGCGAGATGAGCGATGAAAAGTTTGCGGCGCTGGCGATGCCTTTCCTGAAAAAGAGCAAGGCATACGGCAAATATTCGGACGAAAAACTTTTGAAAATTCTTAAGCCGCGCGTGGAAGTTTTGGAAGATATTCCTTCCAAGATCGATTTTTTGGAAGAGTATGAGAAATTTGATGCGGCACTGTATTTCAATAAAAAGATGAAATCGGATGCGGAATTGGCAAAGACGGTTTTGCCTGCGGCGGAGAAAGTGCTGGCGCAGACGCAGAACTATGAAAATTCGGCGCTGTATGCGGCGTTGGTGGAATTGGCGCAGAGCCTCGGAATGAAAAACGGACAAGTGCTTTGGTGCGTGCGCGTTGCGCTGACGGGTAAGGAAAATACGCCCGGCGGGGCGAGCGAGATGGCGGAGCTTTTGGGCAAGGAACGCTGTCTGGAACGTCTGGAAAAGGCGCAGGCGTTTCTTAACGAATGACGCGCCCTTCCGAAGATCGGCACGGCGCTGACGGAACGCAGGCCGATGTTACCCCGACGCCGGGTGAAAAGTCGAATAAGAGCGACCGCTTTTCAAAAATCATGACAGCGGTCGGTTTTATGAACTGGCTGCGTCTGATCGCACTGGGGATCCTTTTGGTATCCTGTGTTGCGGTGGTCGTGCCCTTGGTGAGTCAAGGATTTACGCCCGCATTGTTGACTGTACCGACGGCGCTGGTGCTGTTGCTTTCCATGTGCATCAAGATCTTTGTGATGCGTTCGTTCCGTCAGAAGATCGTCTGGTACGTGATCGACAGCGTTTTTTTGGCACTGTTTACAGTGTTTTCAGGCTGGAACGACGAATCGATCGTCAGCAGCAATTCCTACAGTTATCTCAGTTACCTTTGCTATCTGAGCGTTTTTACCGAATTTTATCTTTCGGCACCTTCATTGCGCGATTCGGGTATCATGTTTGCCTGCAATCTTGTCGTCTACACGGTCATTTACGGCGTAGGTGCAGGGATCAACCATGAATTTGCGACCGCTTTTGATATCACGTCGCGGTATTTTGTGGCGCTGATCGTGCTGACGTTGCATTTCATTATGTTCGGATTTGCAATGACCGTATGGCGTAAAAACAGACAGATCGAAGAAAATATGCGCGAATTGGAGGAAAGCCGAAACGAACTGTTGCGCGCGTATGACAAGCTGGAAGAAGCGACGCTGATCGAAGAGCGGAACCGTATTTCCAAAGAGATCCATGATACGGCGGGACATTCCCTGACGACGGTGATCATGCAGACGGAAGCGGCAAAATTGCTGGTGGATAAAGATCCGGAAGAGGCGAAAAGGCGTATTTCGGCGGCAAATCTGCAGGCAAAGACTTGTCTGGAACAGATGCGGATGTCGGTACATCTTTTATCGGGTCGGCATGAAAATACGACACTCAAAGAATATCTGGAAGGGATACTGGAAGAGACGGTGGACGGAACGGGGCTGACCATCCGAAGCAAGATCGACGATATAGAACTGAACGACGAAGCGGAAAGGTTTCTTGCAAACACGCTCCGCGAAGGGATCGCGAACGGGATACGTCACGGCAATAGTACGGCATTTTTGTTTGAACTCAAAGATAAGGGGAGTTATGTGGAGTTTCTCTTATCGGATAACGGTACGGGCGCGGACATGAAAACTTTCAAAGAAGGTTTCGGACTTTCGGGCATGCGTGCCAAGGCGGAATCTTTGGGCGGGATGATTCATTTTTCGAGCGAAAAAGACGAAGGTTTTGAAATTCTTCTGAGCTTACCGTCGGGTGTGAAACGACAGGAGGGAAAACATGAAGATAAAAGTAATGATCGTGGATGATCAGGTGATCTTGTCGGAAGGAATACGGAGCGTTCTGGCGACTTCGGACGAACTGGATGTGGTCGGAATGGCGCACGACGGGCAGGAAGCGCTGGATATGATGGCGGCGGGCAATGTTCCCGATGTCGTACTGTTGGATATTCGTATGCCGGGCATGAATGGTGTCGTCGCGACGGGTGAGATCAAAAAGCGGTATCCCGACGTGAAAGTCCTTGTGCTTACGACTTTTGATGACAGTGATTATATTCTCAGCGCGCTGAACAACGGGGCATGCGGGTATTTGCTCAAAGACATCGGTGCCACTGCGCTGATCGAAGCGATCCGCAACGCGTATGAAGGAGATACGATCCTTCCCGCAAAGATCGCGCGCAAGATCACCGATGCGGCAAAGATGGTCACGAGCGATCGTGAGATCAAGCTGCGCAGGGCTTTCGGCTTTTCCGATCGGGAAGTGGAGATCGCTCTGATGATTTATGAAGGATTCAACAATCGTCAGATCGCTTCGGCGTTGAATTTATCGGACGGCACTTCCCGCAATTATATCAGCTCAATTTATATGAAATTAGGTTGTGACGGCAGGGCGGATGCGATCGCAAAGATGAAAGCTACGTTGGACGGCTGAGCGGGTTCGGTGAAAGAATATGGAAAAGAAACACTATACGTGTGATTCCTGCGGCAGTGATCTTCGCATTGCGGAAGGCGGCGGGCGCGGCGTATGCCCCTATTGCGGCAGAACATACATATTGGAAGAAAAAGAGTCGGGCGGTGTACGCGGCATACTTGCGCGCGTACAGGAACGCGCAGGCGTTGTGGCGGCAAATTTCGGTTTGAACAGTCAGCGTTCTGTTGCCGATGCTTTCGGTTCGGACGGCAGGGATGAAGAACGGCGCCTGCTTTCTTCGGCAAGAACGGAAAACGGAGAGTTAGTCAGTTACCGCGGCGCATCTTCGGGAGAAGCGGTGCGCGTACCCGATGATATTGTATCAATACGGTGCAAGGCTGCCTATAAAAACAATATGGTCGGCCGCATATCATTCGCTCCAGGCGTCAAAAGGATCGGCAAGAAAGCGTTTTCTCGCTGTGCGCAGCTCATGCGCGTGCGCATGGAGAGCGTTACGGAACTGGGTTCGAAAGCGTTTGCAGGTTGCTCCGCTTTGTCGGAGATCACCATTTGTTCGTTTGTTCCGAAAATCGGGCGCAAGGTCTTTGCCCGTTGTCCGCATATCACTCGCGTGATCTTGCCGCGCAGTATGGAATCTGCCATAGCAAAATTGTTTGGACGTTTTGCAAAATTTCGTATCGAATTTATTTTCTTTGAAAATTAAAAAGCATTCCGCGGCAATAAATTGCCGCGGAATGCTTTTTTTGTCGGGAATATCAAAAAAACTGCGGCTGCAAACGTGTATAACGTGTATTTCGCCGCGGTATTTTTGGTATAAAACTTGTTTCCATTTTGTAAAACACAAAGCGCGCGCAAATTTTTTGCGCGCGCTTTGTATGATTTACGATGTTGCAAATACAGCAAAATAAAAAAATTTATGCAAATCTGCGGGTATGCAGGGAGGTAAAAATCAAATCACTTTCCGAGCGATGATCGATGGCAGCGAGATCCGTATTCTATCAAAATCGAAGCGATGATCGATGGCAGTGAGTGCCGTATTCTATCAAAATCAAAGTGGTAATCGATAGCAACCTGTGTCGTGTATTAGCAAACGATCAGTTTTTATCGATCAGATCCTGAATCAGAAGTTTGATATGGGCAATTTCCGTTTCACTCAGTCCGCGGACGTTAATGAGATCTTTTTCATCCAGGTCCAAAAGATAATCCGTGGAAACGTTGAAAAATCTGGCTATTTTGATCAGCATTTCAATAGAAGGCTGAACGTTGTCGTTTTCCCAGTTGGACACGCACTGCTTGCTCACCCCTAAACGCTTTGCAAGATCAACTTGGCTCATATTATAGGAAATACGCAATTTCTTTATTTTTTCATTCAACATAGATTCGATTTACCTGTGAATTGACTATAATTACAATACTATTATATAAAAGTTATTGACATTTTAAAAATACTATAGTATACTAAAAATAGTCAAAACGTAGGTCATAACATGAAAAAGTGTGGTAAATGCGGCATGATAGTATCGGACGATTGTACTTTTTGCCCTTCTTGCGGAGCGGTTATGGAAACCGCGCAAGTAACGGGAAATGCACAAGTCTGTTCACCTATACAGGTACCGCAGTATATGGCAGCGCAGACGCCGCAAAAACCGATGAACGGGGTGGGCTGGCAGGTATGATTATCGGTATCCTGTCTTACGTATTATGCTGGATACCAGTATTTGACTTTATTTTGGGGCTGATCGGCGTTATTCTGTCAGGCGTGGGATTAAGCCGAAAAGAGCGTTACCGTTTAAACGGGTTTGCCGTGGCAGGTTTGGTTTTGAGTATAATCGGCTTGGTGATCGGGTTTATTATTATGATCGTATTTTTTCTCGCGCTGGGGCAAACTGTGTAAGAGAATAAAAAATTTTTAAGATATTAAAAAACAGGCATAAATATGCCTGTTTTTTCTGTTATAATGGATTAAAAGTACAGTTCTTTTTATATATTCATAAAGAAGGGGCAAATTTTGCAGAGTCGAATTTATCAAATACAGAGCGGCGGGGGTTGCTTTTTCAGCCTTTGCGTGTTATACTTTTTCAGAGAATGAGAAAAGACGGATCGTACGTTGTTCACGTACACGGGTCGCGGTTTTGCGGGAAGGCTGTTCTGATCGGCGTTCGTATTTTCGGTATATTCGGTATCGGAAAATTTTGACCTCTGGCGATCTCTTTGAGCAAAACTTTCGGCTAAATAAGATGTGTAAAAAGAGGGATAGCGCGGGGAACGGTGCAAGAATGAATTGCGAGCGGGTAAGGGGAGCGTGTTTTTCGGACATAAAAGAAGTATTCTGAATTTAGCGGAGAGGGAAAAGAAAAATGGTGTATCTTGAAAAGTTTGTTTTGCCGGATGAGGAACAGGAATACACGATGGCGCAGGTACGCCGTGCGGAGAACGGCGGAGCGCTGGGGTATCTGGAAAACGGATATCCGTGCATGCTGTTTCCGCAAAGGGGACTTCAGGAGCTTGATTTTGAGCCGATCACGATTTTTTACGGAGGAAACGGGAGTGGAAAAAGCACGCTTTTGAACGTGATTTCTGAAAAATTCCGTTTGTCGCGGAATGCTCCGTTTAACGGCGGAGAGATGTTTCCGCTGTATATAAAGGAATGCGGATTTCGGCTTGGATTTGACGATGAAGGGGAACTTTTTTCTGCGTTGCCGCACGGAAGCCGCGTGATCACGAGCGACGATGTTTTTGAATATATGCTCGCCGCACGCACGCGCAACGAAGAGATTTCGGAAGATACGGAAAGAGGAAAAGAAGAATACGCGGCGCTAAAATTCGGAGAAACGGTGCGCTTTTCGGGAATGCAGGATTATGAAGCGGCGAGGATGCAGCTTCTTGCGCGCCAGAAAAACTTATCGCGACGGAAATTTCTACACAGAGTCATCGGAAAACAGGTTCGTTTGCGCAGCAACGGGGAAACGGCGCTGCGATTTTTTGAAATATCTCTGCGCGAAAATGCTTTGTATTGTCTGGACGAGCCTGAAAACAGTCTTTCACCCAAATTGCAGCTGGAGATGAAAAAATTACTGGAAGATAAGGTACGGCTGTATGGCTGTCAGTTGATTCTGGCTACACATTCGCCTTTTTTGCTGTCCATGCGCGGGGCGAAAATTTACGATCTGGACAGCGATCCTGTCATGCCGAAAAAATGGTGGGAATTGGAAAATACGTGTACGTACTTCCAATTTTTTGAGGAAAACAGACATTTGTTTTTGAAAAAATAAGAGTAGGGGGAGCCGTCGGCGCAAACGTTGCTTGCGCCGACGGCTCCGTTTCCGACGATAAGCCGATTCGTGTTTTTTTATGTCGAATATTCGGAAGAGATATTTTTAAATCAATCGTGCGGGCGCAATTTTTGCGCCCGCACGGTATTTAATTTTCGTCAAAGAGGCATCTGCTACGATAGAAAGATTTAAGTTCGTTTCCAGTCTTGCTTTTTATCGGGCATCATTTGAAAAGGACTTTTTTCGGGTCAGAACGAGAAGCAATGCGCTCAGACCGCAGATAAGCACCTGTGATAGGGAAACGGAGATCCAGGTCCCGATGATCCCGACAAATTGCGGGAGGATCAGCAGAGATAGAAGCAGAATGATCGGTTCGCCATAGATCAAGAGGTAAGCAAACCGCACTTGCTCGGTTGCGTAAAAATAAGCGGTGGTAATTCGCGAAAAGCCTGCAAACAGAAGTCCGACCAGGAAAATCGGCATAATTTCGGATACTTCCTGCGCGACGGCTTCGCTGGCTCCGAAGATCAGCGGGATTTTTTCGCGGAAGATCCAGATAATGGCGCACAAAACAAATGCCGTAGCCGCAGAAAAAATATAGGCATAGGTGCGTATCTTTTTTGCTTCCTGTTCTTTGTTTTCTCCGTAAAGTTTACTGATCAAGGGCTGCGCTCCGTCGCTGACGCCTTGTAAAAGCAGGAGAACGACGCATGTTACGTAGCTGACGGCGGCAAAGCATGTGACCGCGAAGTCGGAAGCGATCGTAGCGGCGCTCTTATTGACCAGGATCAGTACAAGATTGGGTGAAAATGTTAAACCAAAGGCTGAGATCCCGATTTTCAAAATCTTTCCCGTCATCGGCCAGGTTTCATTTCCCGCTTTGAAATCGGGAGCCTGCTTTTTGATCAGAAGAAATAAGATACAGACGATCAACGTGATTGCCTGGCCGAGCACGGTTGCCAATGCGGCACCCGCCATGCCTAGATCGATGGTCCAGACAAATGTCCAGTCCAGAGCAATGTTGGTGGCAAAACCGGCGACCATGGCGAGCATCGAGGTTACGGATCCCCCCATGTTTCGTATAAAGGGGACAAGTCCGGTTCCAAGAACCTGGAAAAGAGATCCGTACGCGATAAACCGTATATACTCTTTGCTCATGCTCAGTACTTCGCCTTCCGCACCGAACAGGATCAGAATGTACGGCCCGCTCCATAAAAAGATAACCGTAATAAAAGCTGCAAACAGAAGCATTAAAATGCCTGCTATACCGAAATAGCGGTATTTTTTTACATGATCGCCCGCGCCTTCGCTGATGGAGTACAAAATGGCACCGCCCATGCCGAGACCTGTTCCGATCGCTTGCTGCAATGCAGTCAGCGGATAGGCAATGTTGATGGCTGCCAGAGCATTATCGCCCAGGGCATTTCCGACAAAAAATCCGTCTGCGATCGCATATACCCCGGAAAGTGCAAATGCCAGCATGGAGGGGATCACGTAACGGAAAAATTCACGCTTGTTCTGCATTTGATTCCGTCTCCTCTTTGCGTGCTTCTTCCCGAAAACACGTGCTGTACTTTTCCGTAAAGGATAAAAGCGCCCAGGTTTCTTCCTTTTTCAGCCTTTTCCAGACACGCAGTTCCAGATCGATCAGTCGGTTCATGACAGGCCCGAATTTTTCTTTGCCCCTTGCGTTGAAAAAAATATGTTTGTTCCGCTTGTCTGTCTTTGAGCGTTCCAGAAAAATATAATCATGCTTTTGAAATTCACGCAAAATACTGTGTACGGTCTGTTTGGGGATCGCCCACCGTATGACAATATCGCGTTGCGTGCAGGGCGCCAGCCAGATCGAATACGCCGTTACCAGTTCATGATAGGAAATTCCTTGCTTTTTTGCCCATTCTCCGTACTGCGCTATGATCTCACACCAAAGTTCATCGTAATGCAATACTTCTTTGAGTGCTTCCGTATCCGTACGGGTTTCGGCAGTTTTCCCTTTTTCTTCGTCCATCTCGTTCCCTCAAATTTAACAAAAAAATAGTATGAAATCGGATTAATTATAGCAAAACAAAAATTAGAAGTCAACCAAAAAATGAATAAACGATGTTTCAATAAAAATATTGGCATTGCCTTGAAACAACGAAACGTGTGCGGCGAACGGAAGGGTAAAAAGAAACGGTGGTATTGGGGACATGGAGAAAGTTGTTGTCGTGCAAGGCAGTGCTGTAGTGGGGCTGGTATGTGTCGGACGGTAGCATGGGGATAGTCAGAAATGTGCAGGGCGGTGCCTTGGAGATTGAAGGGGTTGAGCGGATCAATCCGAGAGTGCGCTGAAATTTAAACCGTAGCTGCAGGTGT